>JBLMYG010000037.1:0-21195 GCA_050258155.1 Acidithiobacillales bacterium | reverse complement strand
TTTCGTTCCAGTCTTTCTTCAGCTTCCTGAACCGGTCGCCCGTGGCGGGGCCGTCGAAGCCGGAGTGGGCCTTCACGATCCGGTGCTGCCGGTCGAGGAAGAGCGTCGTCGGATAGACGCGGGGCCCGTCGAGCGCGGCGAAGAGCGGTGACGACGCGGCTTCCTTCGTCGTGCCGGCGAAGAGAATCGGATAGGTCACCCGTTCCCTCTTGCGGAACTGACCGACGAGCCGGCGGTTGCGCTCCATGTCGCTGTTCGCCTCGTACGTGAAGGCGACCACCTCTAGCCCCAGGGGCCCGAACCTCTTCTGGAGCTCCTCGAGCACGGCGGCCTCGTCGTGGCAGTTCGGACACCAGGTTCCCATCGCGGTGACAATCATCGCCTTCCCCGAGAAGCGCGGGTCCGAGGACGAGACCGCTCTTCCGTCCAGGTCCGGAAGCCGGAAGACGAACGGCTTTGCGGGCTCCTTCGGCTTCGACCCCGGGAATTCGGCGATGGCCGCCTGTCTCGCGGCCCTCCAGTCGACCGGCGGATCCTTCCCGGAGCGGAACTCGCCCGCGAGCGTCCCGTCCGGCAGGAGCTCGGCATCGAACCTGTAGATGAAGACGCCGTTGAAGACCATCAGGACGAGCTGCTCCCCGTCGAACGTGCCGTGCAGTGGCCCGTAGTCGCCGCCGGGGGTGGCCATCGTTCCGGTCACGGCCGTTCCGTTCTGGGCGAGGATCGCGACGACCTTTTCGATGCCGTCCGGCTGCGCGATCTCGGCGGACCATGTGCCGGCCACGGAGACGCCCCCTTTCAGGACCGGCGTCGGCGTCGGCAGGCGACGCGACGCGAAGAAGGGGTATTCACGGGTCCCCGTCGAGATGATCCGGGCGTACGTTCCCAGAAGGTCGTCCCCCTTGACGGCTGCGACGATCTTCGCGTCGTAGTACGCCATCTCGAGCGTCAGCGTCCGACCGTCCCACGAGACGCCGCTGAACGGCTCCGAGGCCGCGCCGTTGATCAGCGCCGCCGCGAGCCCCTTCCCCTTCCTTCCGATGCGCACCCGGAATTCCACCGGGTTCTCCTCCGTCGGCGACACCTTCGCGTACCAGAGGCCGATCGGGCTGAACTCGCCTGCGGGTCCGGCCGTTGCAGCCGCTGCTCCTCCTCCCAAGAGAATGAAAGGAAGAGAGAGCAAGAGGGAGACCGACCGAGAGATCTTCTTGGAAGGAAACAGGGCTCGGGTCACGCCAGTTCGCACAGGGCGAGCTTAGCGCGCCTTGAAGACGTCGTCAGAGTTCGTAGCTCTCGGCAGGCCGGTGTCAAGGGTCCGCGACCACTGCGCGGCGCGCGGAGCGCGCCCTTGACACCGGTCCGCCGAAGGCACGTTTTCCAATATCGGCGGCCGCATCGGCGGCCGCCGCATATGAGAAAAGAAGAAAAGGGGAACTGTCAGGCCTCGGCGGACGCGGGAAGGCGCTGGAGCTCCTTCAGGCGGCAGGCCTCGCGGTGCTCCTTCAGGTAAGCGCCGGCCTTCATCATCCTCTGGGTCCGGAGAAGGATCCCGGCGATGTAAGGCATCTGCCCGGGTCTCACCTGCCGGAGCCAGCCGAGGAGCGACTTGTCGCCGCCGATGTTCAGGATCGACCGCCGCCATGTCTCGGCATAGAGCTCGAAGAACCGCCGGGCGCCGAGGCGCGGCTCCCAGAGGAGATGGTGCATGTCGTACTTGAACCAGGCCTGCCCTTCGAGAACCGGCGCCAGCTCGTCGAACAGCGTCGTCCCGGGGAGCGGCGTCAGGATCGTGTAGCCGGCCCTCCGGAAGCCGTGCGTCTCGACGAAGTCCCAGAGCGCGGAGAAGTCGCTCTCCTCCCAGTCGGGATCGACGAGGAAATTGCCGGTCACCCCGTATCCGGTGGCGCGCGCCACGTCCGCGGCCGCGAGGGTTTCCCGCACATCGAGGTCCTTTGCCACTCTGTCGAGCCCGCCGTTCGTCGCCGCCTCCAGTCCGAAGAAGATGTCGAAGTCCTGCGCCAGAGCGCGCCATGCCTCGAGGAGCTGCGGATTCCGCGCCACGACGTCGGCCCGGCTCTGGGCGAGGATCCAGCGCTTCCGGATCCCCCTCTTCCTCAGCGCCACGGCCAGCTCCAGGCTCCGCGCCGGCGGGCTGAAGAAGAGGTCGTCGACGATGAAGACATGGGGGCCGGTCGCAGCGAAGTCCTCGACGACGGCGCCGACCGACCGCTCGCGCCGCGACCGCCCGTAGAGCCTCCAGACCGAGCAGAACGAGCATCGAAACGGGCAGCCGCGGGCCGTCTCGACTGTCCAGGCCGGCTTGAAGAGAAGGCAGTGGTAGCCGGCCCGCCACCGGTCGACGAGATCGCGGGCGGCGAGGGGCACGACGTCGAGAGAGGTCTGTTCTGCCGGCGGAGCCGTCTCCACCCAGTCACGCTCCCGCCTCAGCAGCAGGCCAGGCACCTCGGTCAGCGTCATCTTCCTCTCCAGCGCCGTCACGAGAGCCGGGACAATCTCCTCGCCGTCGTCGAGGCAGATCGCGTCAACGGCATCGTCTTCGAGTGGCTTCGGATGCACGGCCGCGGCGTGCCCCCCCGCGAGGACGAAGGTTTCCGGAGAGATCCGTTTCACCCGCCGGGCGACGTCGACGACGCGGTCGTACTCGAGAGCGTGCATCCCGGCGATGCCGACGACCTCCGGGCGGACCTTCCGCATCCAGCAGGAAAGGCTCGCACCGAACCGGAGGTCGACGAGGGTGACGTCGTCCCCGCGCCCCCGAAGGGCCGCCCCGATGTACTCCATCCCCAACGGCTCGGCCCGGAAGAAGGGGCCGAGCCCGAACCGCTCGTTTCCCGGGTCCGGGCGGACGAGGAGGACCCTCACGGCGAAGAAGCCATTCTCTTCCTTCTCAGCTCCTCACGCAGCTTTCGGACCGCGTCGGCGCGTCTCTTGAAGTCCGCCTCCTGCCCCTCTGTCGTCGGGCGGTAGTAGACGCGGCCGCGGAGGGCTTCAGGGAGACAGTCGAGCCCCGCCGTCTTCTCGGCTGTGTCGTGCGCATAGATGTAGCCGGCCCCGTACCCGGCCTCCCGCATCAGACGGGTTGGCGCGTTCAGGATGGCCTTCGGCGGCGGCTCGTTCGGGCGCTCTCTCACGTCGCCCACCGCCGCACCATAGGCCGTGTAGAGGGCGTTCGACTTCGGCGCGAGAGCGAGATAGACGGCGACCTGGGCCAGCGCGAGGGCCCCTTCCGGCATGCCGATGAAGTCGACGGCGTCGCGGCCGTCGAGGGAGACGCGGAGCGCCCCCGGATCAGCGAGCCCGACATCCTCGGAAGCGAAACGAACCATCCGACGGGCCACGTAGAGCGGATCCTCCCCCGCCTCCAGCATCCGTGCGAGCCAGTAGAGGGCCGCGTCGGGGTCGGAGTCGCGGAGAGACTTGTGAAGGGCCGAGATCAGGTTGAAGTGCTCCTCGCCCGCCTTGTCGTACAGAAGAACCTTGCGCTTGAAGAGGTCCTCGAGGAGGGAGACCGAGAGAATCCCCTTGAAGGAGAGATGGGCCGCTGCGTTCTCGAGCGCCGTGAGAGCCCGCCGGGCATCGCCGTCGGCGAATCGGGCGAGCCACTCGAAGGCGCTCTCCTCGACGGTCACGAAGGCGCCGAGGCCTCGGCTCTCGTCCATGACCGCGCGCTTCATCAGAATCACGAGGTCGCTCTCGGTCAGCTGCGGGAGAACGATGACCCTCACCCGCGACAGGAGCGCCCCGTTCAGCTCGAACGAGGGATTCTCCGTCGTCGCCCCGACGAGGACGATGGCTCCCGACTCGACGAAGGGGAGGAAGGCGTCCTGCTGGGCACGGTTGAAGCGGTGGATCTCGTCGACGAAGAGGAGGGTCCGCCGGCCAGCTCGCTGGGAGCGAGCCGCCTCCTCCATGACCTCGCGGATCTCCCGGATGCCGGAGACGACCGCCGAGAAGCCGACGAAGCGAGCTCGTGTCTTCGCCGCGATGATGCGGGCCAGGGTCGTCTTCCCCGATCCGGGCGGCCCCCAGAACACGAGCGACGGGACCCGGTCCTCCGCAATGGCCTTCGCGAGGAACGAGCCGGGCCCGACCAGATCGGGAGGCCCAAGAACCTCAGCAAGCTCCCGGGGGCGCATCCGGTCGGCGAGGGGGGCACCGGACGCAGCCGGTTCCGGGCGGGCCGGCTCCTCGGCGTCGTCGAAAAGGCCTCGCGACACGCTCCCCGCCGCTGCCCTACCGGGCGGCCGCGCGCTGCTCGATCATCTTCTCGAGCTGGTCGAGGTTCCCGGCGGACTGCCCGCCCGCCTTCAGCTTCGCGAGCAGCTCCTTCGCCTTCGCCGTCTCCCCCATGTCGATGCCGAGGACGACGATCTTGTTGAACGCCGCCTGCCAGTGGCCCGGAGAGATCTTCAGCGCGCGGTCGAACATTGCGAGAGCCTTGTCGAGATCGCCGAGGTTCCGATACGACACCCCGAGGTCCGTCAGGACGTTCGGGTCGTCGCCCCGGATGGCGACGGCCTTCTCGTAGGAATCCACCGCCAGCCGGAAGTCGCCTCCGTCGTACCCGGCATTTCCGAGCTGTACGAGAAGGTCGCCGTTCTTCGGGTCCTTCGAGACGGCCGCCTCCAGCTCCGTGATGCGCTGCCGGATGGCCGGATCCATCGAGATGACCGGTGCGCCGCCCCCCGAGCCCGGCAGGTCGCGCGTGGCTCCCGCGGAGAATCCCTGGGCGCTCGCGCTCGCTTCGCCCGGAACCGGGGCCGCGCCGCGGCCGGCCCGGTCGAGGTAGATGTATGCCACGGCAAACCCGAGCAGCAGGCCCAGGGTCGCGAAGATGACCCGGTCACCCCAGACGACATTGAACGTGCGGGGAGCCCGGGCCACGGCGGCGACCTTCTTTTTTGCCGCCCGCTCGGGAGCGGCCGGGATGTGATCGTCCTGCTCCGAGATCATTCAGATTCTCCCTCTTCGGTCTCCTTCGCCGGAACGGCCGTCCAGGAGCCGGCGACCGGCCCGACCGCCGGGGCAAGCGCGGTCTGCTCCCACGTGCCCGTTATCTTCTTCTGTGACCGGTTCAGTCCCCCCCAGAATCGGGCATCCAGGCCCAGTTCGCTGTCGATCCGTTCGAGGCTGAGGCGGTCTGCCACGAACGTTCCGCGAATGGAGCCGCGGAAGCCTCCGTCCAGAGTGTACTCGCCCCAGACCAGCGTACCGTCCAGAACGAGCCGGAAGACTCCGTGGAGGGGACCCGGATTGAGCGTCACGTCCCAACGGCCCGATATCGGATCCTCGGCGGACTTCCCCGCCTCGCGGCGCCGGAGGATCTCCTCCCGGAGGGCCGCGATCCGCCGGACCCTCTCGCCGATCCGGACCGCCAGGCTTCGCCGCCGTTCCTGCTCGCCACGCACCCGGCCCTCGGCATCGGCCACGGCGTCCTCGGCGCTCAGAAGGGCCTGGCGGCCGACCGCTCCTTCCTTGACGAGGCGACCGTACTTCTGCACGGCGGCCGTCAGATCGCCTTCCGCACGCGCGAGCCGGTTCGTCGCCCGGTCGAAGTCTTCGAGATCCTCCAGCGCTCCCTTCCTCTCCATCTCCAGCGAGATCGAGAGGACGACGAGCACGCTGTCGTCGCGAGGGGGGCCAGCCGGCCGGGCCGGCTCGGCGAGCGCCACGGCCACGAGGAGGGACGCCGCCACGGCCCTGAGAGACATCCTGCGGACTATACGGGAGAGGGGCGCCGCCCGTCGCAGAGGCGACCGGGGCTCAGTGGTCCCGGGAGAGAGGCCTCCTTCGAACCATCGAGCGGCCGAGCGCCTTCTCGACCTCCACCTCCACCTCACGCTCCGGGAGGCCGTTGATCTGTGCGATCTCGGAGACGATGAGATACCGCGCCCGCTCGAACATCTTCTTCTCGCGGAAGGAGAGCGCCTTCTGCTTCTGCACCCAGCTCAGGTTCTTCAGCACGTCGGCGATCTCGGTCAGCCGTCCGGAACGCATCTTGTCGAGGTTCTGCTTGTACCGGCCCTTCCAGTCCCCCGTCGGCTGGGCGTCTCCCGTCTCCAGGACCCGGAACACGCTCCCGACCTCGGCGCGCCGGGTCAGCGGGCGGAGGCCGATCCGATCGGAGTTCCGGACGGGCACCATCACCCGGGAGTTGTTCGCCATCAGGCGGAGCTGGTAGCAGGGCCAGGGGGAACCGTCGAACAGCGATTCCTGAATCCGCTCGACGACGCCGACTCCGTGGTTCGGATAGACGAGCCTGTCGCCAACCTTGAACGCCACGGCTGAAGATCCTCCTCCCGGAATGGGACAGTCAGCGTACTCCCGGCTCCTCGGCGCGTCAATCGGTGCCGGAGGCGGGACTCGAACCCGCACGGCCTTGCGGCCAGGGGATTTTGAGTCCCCCGCGTCTGCCGTTCCGCCACTCCGGCCTGTGGCCGCAGCCATTCTAGGCGCCTATTCCCATTCGAAGCGAACGAACGACCTGGCGTGGGCGATGGCAACGCCGGTCAGCGTGCCGAAGACGTTCCAGAAGACGTCGTTGATGTCGGCCGCCCGGGTCGGAAGGAAGAGCTGTATGGTTTCGATTCCGACCGAGAAGAGGGTTCCGGCGAGGAGGACGTCGACGTCGTTCCGCCAGCGAGAGCGCCCTTTTCCGTCGAGGAATCTCCAGGCGAGCCAGGCCCAGAGCGCGAAGACGGCGAGATTCCCGGCGAGGGCGGTGACCTCGAAAAGGAAACCGTTCGACAGGATGCCGCGGCGTGTGGCGATTGCAGCGAGACGGTGCAGGTCCTCGAACGGCGCGAGATTCGTCCGGACGCCTGGCCGCCCCTCGACGAGGAGCGTCACGACGAGAATGGTGCCGGTGAGCGCGGCGAGGAGCAGCCCCTGCGCCAGCTTCCCGACGCGGATCGTTCTCACCGAGCCCGCCTGGAGGTTCTCTCGGGCGCGAAGAGGTCGAGCGAGAAGACGGGCTTCATCCCCCCCACGACCTCCCCGCGCACGTTTCGGACCGGGCGCCGCGCGAGTCGCCGGAGGCGCCCGAGACGCGATCCTTCCGCCAGCCCGAGCTGCCGCATCACCTCCACGGTCACCGCGTCGCGGCCCCGCTCGGCACCGTCCTCGATCTTGAGGGCGATGCCGACGGCGCCGGTGGCCGGCAGCGCTGCGGCGAGACGGGACGAGGCGCCGACCGCGTAGACTCCTTCGGCCCCCTCTTTCCCGAGCGCGCTGCCGCCGAACTCCCGCATGAGGCTGGTCGTGAACCGCCCGGTCCCCGCCACCATCTCGGGCATCTCCGTCATCGCCCCGACGATCCGGCGCCGGGCTGCGAACTCCCGGGCCGACTCCCCGCCGAGGCGCGGTCCGAGGAGGCGAGCATACGAGAGGGCGAGGTTGTAGAGCGGCACCTGGTAGACGGGAACCGAGCATCCGTCGACGCCGAGGCCGATCCGCTCCTCCGGAACCCCCGTCATCCGGGAGACGACGTCCAGGATGCGCCGCTGGAGCGGGTGGTCGGGGTGCCAGTAGGTCGCCGGATCATCGCCGAAGAGCCGGCAGGCGAGGAGCATGGCGGCGTGCTTCCCCGAGCAGTTGTTGTGGAGCGCGCCCGGCTTCTCATGCCGGACCGAGAGAGAGCGCGCCGTCTCCTCGCGCATCGGGGCGTGGGCCCCGCAGTGGAGGTCCTCGACCGTGAAGCCCCCCTTCCCGAGGAGCGAGAAGACCGTCCTCGTATGGAACGGCTCGCCGCCGTGCGAGGCAGCCGCCACCGCGACCTCCGCCGTCGAGAGGCCGAAGCGCCGCTCCCCGCCGGCGGCGAGGAACGGCGTGAGCTGGAACGGCTTTGCCGCCGATCGGAGAAAGACTGGTTGAAGCGGGTCGCCGGCAGCGGCCAGGAGCCGGCCGTCGGCGTGGACGACCGCCACGGAGCCCCGGTGCACCGATTCGACCCATTCCCCGCGCGTCACGACGAGGAGCGGGACGCTCTGCGGAAGGAGCGCGCGCCGGAATGCCGGGAGGGCCATGCCGCGAGCTTACCCAAAAGAGCCCGTCTTTTATTGACCGGCGGGGGCGGCCTCCCGAGAATGGCGAGGATGCCGGTTCCGTTCAGCGCCTCTCCGCCGCAGCCCGCGGCGCCGCCGCCGCATGAGGGTTTCTTTCTCTCCGAGTTCCTCGGGGCGCGGGTCCTCGACGTCGCGAAGGCTCCGGTCGGGAGGATCCGCGACCTTGTCGTCGACACGGGGGTGAGGTCTTCCTTCCCGAAGATCACCGGGCTTCTCCTCCGCGACCGCTTCGAGACCTTCGTCCTCCCCTGGGAAGACGTCGCGATCTTCCAGCGCGGCTCAATCCGGACACGCCTCTCCCGCGCGGACCTGATTCATCGCGCTCCGCTCGAGGAGGAAATCCTCCTCGCGAAGGATCTCCTCGACAAGCAGATCGTCGACATCAATGGCGTGAAGATCGTGCGCGTCAACGATCTGAAGCTCGACGTCGTCTCCGGAGACCTCGTCCTCACGGCCGCCGACGTGGGGCCGCGCGGTTTCGTCCGGCGCGTCTTCGGCTCCGGCGTCACGCCGCGCGGCGGGCGGTTCTCCGACGCCTCGATCCCGGCCCGGCTGATCCCGTGGGACTCGATGCAGCCCCTGACCACGAAGCTCGACCGGCTCGAGACCCGTATGCCCCACGAGAAGCTCGCCCGACTTCACCCTGCGGACCTCGCGGAGATTCTGAGCCAGGTCCCGCTCCCCGAGCGGAGCGGCTTCTTCCGGAAGCTCGACGTCGAGACCGCCGCCGAGACCCTCCACGAGCTGGAGCCGGAGGTACAAGTGGAGCTGATCGAGGAGATGCCGGCCCCGCACGCCTCGGACATTCTCGAGCAGATGCCGGCCGACGAGGCGGCCGACGTGCTCGGGGACCTCCCCGGAGAGCAGGCCCAGGACCTGGTCCAGCTGATGGAGAAGGAGGCGGCGGCGGAGGTCCAGGAGCTCCTCGTCCACGACGACAACACCGCCGGCGGCCTGATGGGAACGAGCTGGGTCTCTTTTCCCCCCGGCCTCACGGTCCGCGACGCCCTCCCCAAGCTCCGCGCCCTGGCCCGCGAGGAGGAGGTCATCACGTACTTCTACGTCGTGGACGATCGGGACCGCGTGTCCGGAGTCCTTTCCGTTCGCGAGCTTCTCGCGGCCGACGACGACCGGACACTCGAGAGCGTCATGACCACCCCCGTCCGCAGCGTCACGGCCGACGTGCCCGCCGACGAGGTGGCCGAGATGATGTCGAAGTACGACCTCCTCGCCCTTCCCGTCACGGATCCCGAAGGGGTTCTCGTCGGCCTGATCACGATCGACGACGTCTTCGATCGCCTCAAGGAGCGCCCGCCCCGCCGCCGGAGGAGCCGCTGATCGGCCAGCGCGTCGGCGCCCGGATGCGTCCGGCAGCGGAGGCCTGGCGTCGCCGGCTGGCTCTCTTTCTGGCCGTCGTCGGTCCGGGGATCATCACGGCCAACGTCGACAACGACGCCGGTGGCATCGCGACCTACTCCATCGCCGGCGCCCACTTCGGCTATTCGCTCCTCTGGACGATGGTGCCGATCACCCTGGCTCTCATCGTCGTGCAGGAGATGTCCGCCCGCCTCGGCGCCATCACCGGAAAGGGGCTCGCCGATCTGATCCGGGAGAACTACGGTCTTCGGCTCACCTTCTATGTCCTCGCGGCGCTCTTCGTGACCGACATCGGCAACACGGTGGCCGAGTTCGCCGGGTGGGCCGCCGCCCTGGAGATCTTCGGCGTGCCGCGCTGGATCTCCGTTCCGGTCGGCGCCGTCGCGGTCTGGTGGCTCGTCGTCAAGGGGAACTACAAGACCGTCGAGAAGATCTTCCTCGTCTCCTGCACCGTGTATCTCACTTACGTCCTCTCCGCGTTCCTGGCGAAGCCCGCCTGGCGGGACGTCATCCACCAGACCGTGGCTCTGCGGATCGAATCGGACGCAGCCTGGATCCTGATGATCATCGGCCTCGTCGGCACCACGATCGCCCCTTGGATGCAGTTCTACCTCCAGTCCTCGATCGTGGAGAAGCGGATCGACGCGGAAAACTACGGCCTCTCCCGCTGGGACGTCATCGTCGGCTGCATCCTGACCGACGTCGTGGCGTTTTTCATCATCGTCGCCTGTGGCGCGACGCTGTTCCCGCGCGGCATCCGGATCGCCGGCGCCGCCGAGGCGGCGGTCGCCCTGGAGCCCCTCGCCGGGAAGTGGGCCAAGGCGCTCTTCGCCTTCGGCCTCGCCAACGCGTCCCTTTTCGCCGCCTCGATCCTTCCGCTCGCAACGGCCTATTCGGTCTGCGAGGGGCTCGGCTTCGAGGCCGGCGTCGACAAGAGCTGGAGGGAGGCCCCCCAGTTCAACATCCTCTACACGCTGCTGATCGTCATCGGCGCCGGCGTCATCCTCATCCCGCGAGTTCCTCTTTTCCCCGTCCTCTTTCTGTCACAGGTCGTGAACGGCCTCCTCCTTCCTTTCGTGCTCGTCTTCATGTGCCTTCTGGTGAACCGGAAGGACCTGATGGGGGACCACGTGAACGGCCGCGTCTGGAACGCCGTGGCGTGGGGGACGTGCGCCGTGATGATCGCCCTGACGCTGGCGCTCGTCGTGACGACCATCCTTCCGGGCCTTTCTGGGCCGAACAGTCACCCGGGGACATGAGCGCCGTCCGGGAACGTTCGTTGCTTGTCGTAAACGATGAGGAGGGGGTGCGCCTCTCCCGCAGTCCGGTTTTGAGGACGTGGAGGACCAAATGAAGCGATCCATCTCGTACATCCTCGTCTCCGCAGCGGCCGTCGTCCTGGCCCGGCCTCTTTCCGCGCAGGATCGGACCGGGACCTGGGAGATCTCGGGATTCGGGGGGGGATATTTTGGCGGGACGCTCTACGCCGGCTCCACCGCCATTTTCAACCGGGACGTACACCTGGGGAGCGCGCCGACGTACGGAGCCCGCCTCGGCTACAACTTCAACCGCTACTTCGGATTGGAGGCCGCCTGGTCGGAGGCCAAGCCTGACATCACCGGCCCGGGGAGCGACGTTCTCTTCGGCGGTAGCACGAAGCTCGGCACCATGACGAGCGACGTCGTCGAGGGGAACTTCATCTTCAACGTGACGCACGGGAGGGTCATTCCCTATCTCACCATCGGCGCCGGCGCCATGATCTTCACCCCGCACGTGGCGGGCTTCGCGAGCTCGAGCGACACCCGCTTCGTCGGGAACTTCGGCGGCGGCGTGAAGATGTGGGTCACGCCGAGGCTCGCCGTCCGGATCGACGGCCGCTACCGGAGCGCCTACATCAGCAGCGGGGACCAGTACTACTACGATAACGACGGCTGCTACCACGGCTGCTACTACTACTACGGATCGAACTGGTACGGGAGCGGCGAGGTGACCGGCGGGCTGACGTTCGCCTTCGGGAGGTAGCCGCGCTCAGGGCTCCTCGATCCGGATCGACCGGGTGCCGTCCGGGCGCTCCCGGAGCCAGACGCGGTAGGCGCGGGCGGCGCTGATCGGCGGCCGGGGCCACTCGACGGCCAGAATCGCATCCCCGCGAGCCGCAAGGCCGAGTTCCTCGATGCCGGCTCGGTCCTCCAGGCGGTAGAGGTCTGCGTGCAGGAGGACCGGAGGGCACCCCGGGCGCCCGTGCTCGTGGAGGAGCGCAAAGGTCGGCGAGGCCACCTCGGACGCGTCGAGGCCCAGGCCTTCCGCGAGCCCGCGGACGAAGACCGTCTTTCCGCTCCCGAGGTCACCCGAAACGAGGACGATGTCGCCCGGCTTGAGGCGCGCCGCCAGCTCCCGGCCGAACCGGCGGGTGGCGGCCTCGTCGGGACAGATCCGCTCCTCCATCAGGGCAGAAGGGCCTCCCGAAGCAGTCCGAAGGCACCGCCGAGATGGGCTGTGATGTCGGAGGCGATCAGCGCCTCCTCGCCGACTGCCTCCGCCGCGAGATCGCCAGCAGCGCCGTGGAGGTAGGCCGCAGCGGCGGCTGCATTCCACGCGGAGAACCCTCGGGCCAGGAAGGCGCCTGTGATGCCCGTCAGGACGTCGCCCGAGCCCCCCGACGCCATACCGGGGTTCCCGGCGAGGACCAGCGCCGTCCGGCCGGAGGGATCGGCGACGACCGAGCGGAACCCCTTCAGGACGACGACGGCACGGGAGAGAGCGGCCAGCCGACGGGCCGAGGCGATCCGGTCCGCGTTCACGGCTGCCGCATCGCAGCCGAGGAGGCGCCCCGCCTCGCCGGGGTGAGGCGTCAGCACCGTCGGCGCGAGGCGCGAGGCGAAATAGGCCGCCCCTCCGGCCAGGTTGAGCGCGTCCGCGTCGAAGACGGCCGGCTTTTCCGCGGCGGCGAGCCGTGCGAGCCGCCGCGCCGCCTCCGCCGTTCGCCCCAGGCCCGGCCCGACCGCGAGAGCGTCGAAGGGCGAGACGTCCGCGTCCGCGGCGACCGACGTCGTCTCGGGCGAGAGGCTGTGAGCCGCCGCGCGAACGGCCTCGGACCCCGACACGGTGACGAGGCCGGCGCCGCTCCTGTGGGCGGCTCGGGCGGCGAGCGCTGGCGCGCCAAGATAGCTGTCGGCGCCTCCCGCCACGAGAAGATGGCCGTACGCCCCTTTGTGGGACGCCGCGTCGCGGCGGGGAAAGAGCGGGGCGATATCGGCAGCGACGATCGCCTCGGGCTCGCTTTCCGCAGGACCGGAGTCCGGAGCGAGGAGCCCGATGTCGGCCACGGCGATCCGGCCGCAGAGTCCGGCGGCCGGGACGAAGACATGGCACCTCTTCGGCATCCCGAAGGTGACCGTCAGGTCCGCCCGGACCGCCGGTCCGGGGACGTCGGGCCGGTCCCCGGAGAGGCCCGACGGGACGTCCACGGCGAGGACGAACGCCCGCCCCGCCGACGCGAGCCGCACGGCCCTGGCGGCGATCCCGCCGTCTTCGATGGGACGGGTCAGTCCCGTCCCGAACAGGGCATCGAGGACCAGCGTCGCGGAGCAGAGCGGCTCCAGGTCTCGTTCGGACGTCGCCGCGCGAGCCGGGAGCCCTGCCTCGACCAGACTCTGGAAGGTCGTCCGGGCATCCCCCGTCAGGCGCTCCGGGTCGCCGAGGAAGATGGTCTCGATGCCCGCCGCGGTGCGGGCGAGGTGGAGGAGCCTCGCGGCCTCGAAACCGTCGCCGCCATTGTTGCCGGGCCCGGCCAGGACGACGATTCGGGAGGCGCGGCCCGGCCTCGCCAGAATGGCCCGCGCGGCCTCCCGCGCCACGGCAGCGGCGGCCCGCTTCATCAGAACGAGCCCCGGGGTCCCGGCGGCTATGGTCCGGGCATCGCACGCACGCGACTCTTCCGCCGAGAGGATCCTCACGGCGCCATTTTGCGCCAGGCCAGCCAGGCTTCAGAGGGTGCCGAGGATCGCCCGCGTCGCCGGCGCCAGCCGCCGGTCTCGAGCGAGGCTTCGACAGAGCGCCGGGAGGTCCTCCGCGACGTCGATATCGGGGATCTCCGGAAGGAGCGCCATCTCCAGCCGCGCCGCGACCGCGTTCCGGCGGAGGTCAGAAAGGGTGAACTCCGTGGACCACCGGACGGTGCCGAACAGCTCCGAAGGGTTCGCTGGAAACCGGAGGGCTGCAAGAGTGAAACCCCCGTCCCGCGCCGGCGCGACGGCCAGATCGGCCCCGTCGAGCGCGGCGAAAGCGGCTTCGACGTCGGCCGCTGAGAGGGTGGGGGCGTCGCTGCCGGCCAGCACCACCTTCTCCGCGCCCTCGTCGAATGCGGCCGTGACGGCGTGCGCCAGCCGGTCGCCGAGTGATCCATTCCCCTGTGTGGACCGGGACCAGCCGGACGCGAAGATCCGATCCAGGCCGCCGGTCCCGCTCCCGTCAGCCGCCAGGACGGACTCCCACGCCGGCGCCACGAGCGCCGCAGCGAGGTCCGTCAGGAACGCCTGGTAGAGCGCCGCCGCCTGCCCGGCCCCGATCACCCGTGCCAGGCGCGTCTTGACGTGCCCTGGAGCCGGTTCTTTCGCGAAAAGGACGAGGCGCGCCCGCGTCACCTCGAACGCGCACCCTCTCCGGAGAAGACCGAGACGAAGATCGCCTTCTGGAGGTAGCTGGTCGTCGTCGTCGTGTCGTCTCGCACGGCGAAAGAGAGGCGCTGGCTCCCGGGGATCATCAGGAGCGTCACGTCGTAGACGAAGTCCTTCTTCTGGAGCTCCTCGAAGCGCTTCGCATCGAGCTCCAGCTGCTTCGTCTGGGTCGACAGGTCCGACTTCCGATCCGAGGAGTCCATGACGACGAAGTAGAACGTCAGGCGTCCGCGAACCTTCGGCCCGTCGGGGAGCATCGCGATGCGGGAGTAGGGGATCCGGATCCGGATCGGGACCTGGAAGTTCCCCGAATCGCTCGGGACCGCCTGCCCCACCTCCAGCCCGACGGCCAGCGGGTTCTCCTCGCGGGAGAAGAAGAGCCCGGACATGACGGCCTCGACGGTCCGCGTCTCGAGCCCCTTCTCCACGTAGCTGCGCCGGGCCCGCGCGACCAGCCCCTTCCGCTTCACCTTCACCTCCAGCTTGTGAGGCCGGTCGAGGCCCGAGCGGAGGCTCCTGTAGCCGAGGGAGTAGTACGACGTGAAGTCCTTCTCGATCTTCTGAAGCTCGGGGGTCACGTCGTTCCGGTTGAGCACCGCCTCGCCGCCGGTCTCCTCCGCCATCAGCTGGAGCATGGCCTGCTGGTTCCCGCGCTGCGTGAAGGTGTCGAGGCGGGTGGTCCGCGTGCGCGCCTCGGCGCTCACGTTCGGGTCGACGCCGACGCCCGTGGCGTCGACAAGGTAGAGGCTCACGTCGGCGGCGTTGGCTGCCTGGATGATCCCCAGGTAGCTCGGCGTCTTGTCGAACTCGAACTGGTTCAGCATCCCGCTCGGGTCGTGCCACCTGTCCTGGATGTACCGCCAGATTTCGGCTCCCGGCGACTGCGGGAGGCCCTCACCGACGTAAACGAGGATCTTTCGCCCGTCCATGCCAGCGAGCTGGTTGATCGACGATTTCAGGGCTTCGAGGGTGAAGGTGAGGTCGCTCGACTGTTCGGTCGCCCAGTCCCGCCCCGCCTGGATCGCCTCGGCCGAGGACTGCATGTCCTCGAACCTCTCGAGAAGGTCCCGGAGCGAGGTCGTGCGCGTCTGGCCCTGTGTCGCCTCGTCCTCGATCTGCTTGAGGACGTCGGCGAGGTCCCGGCCGTCGTTCGTGAACTTGCGTCGGACCTTCAGCGAGCGGTTCCAGACCACGATCATTCCCTCGACGTTGCCCCTCACCGTGCTGCGGACCCAATCCTCCACGCTGCGAAGGACCCGGTTCCGGTTGAACGGCGAGAGGTTGAGGTTGTCGACGAAGATCACGAGGCGTGTCTTCAGCGTCGGCAGCGGCACCGACGGCGCGGGCGTGGCGACGGGGGCGGCAGCCGGGGCGGGCTCCGGCGGAATCACCTCGTCGCCGAGGACCGTCAGCCGCCCCTGCTCGACGGCGAAGAAGTTGGTGACCGGCTGCTCGACGCCGTCCTCGAGGACGATGAAGTCCTCCTTCCGGAGCCCCGTGACGCGGTTCCCTTTTCGGTCCTCGACGATGACGTCGATGTTCGTCACGGCGACGGTCTCCCGGCTGATGAAGCTCCCGGCGGGGGTCGGGGCCGGAGGGGCGGCCGCCTGCTGCGCCCGGGCGGGCGATCCGATGACGCCGAGGATCAGCAGGCCCGCCGCGAGGGCGATTCGGATTCGGCCCTCGGGCCTCCGGGAGCTCCCCATGACCTGATTGTACGGGCGCTGCCGGTCGTCCACCTGCTGTCAGAAACTGCTTGAACTTTTCGGAAGCGTCCCTGAGAATCGCTGACTCGACGAGACGACAGCCCGTGGTCTGGAACCGTCGCACGGGAGGTTCGGGTTCGTCGGCAGCCTGACGGAAGCAGAGGTCATCCTCCTGGAAACCCGATACGAAGACCGGCGTCGGAAGGACCCGACGGACGTAACACGCGGTACGGCAGCCGGCTTCGCGACGCCGGAACGAGCTGGATGGGTCGGGGGGGTACTCCTCGCCGGGGAACTACAATAACGACTTTCGGGTCGAACGTCAGGAGGGGGTACGGTTCCTGAAAGGAGTCACCGGCCGATGACGGAAACGCGGAGCGTGGCGCCAGGGCGAACGGAAGGCCGGCGAGCCGCCCTCAAGCGGGCAGGGGCCGTCGCCTTGGCCGTCTTCGTGCTCGCGGCGACTGGATGCGACCGCCTGCGGAGCCGGCAACTCATCCGGAAGGGGAACCAGTACTTCAAGGAGCAGCTTTACTCCGACGCGCTCGCCAAGTACCAGCAGGCCAAGGCGCTCGATCCGAAGGAGGTCCGGCTCGACAAGTTCATCGCCATGTCGTACATGGGGATGTACAACCCGGGCTCGACGAACCCCAAGGACCTCGATGCGCTCCAGAACGCGATCGAGAACTTCAAGACGTATCTCGCCGAGAAGCCCGACGACGAGAAGGCCGCGAAGTTCCTCGTCACGACCTACATGAATTCCGGGAAGATCGACGAGGCGATCGAGTTCTTCAAGGAGATGCTCCAGAGGAACCCGAAGGACACGAAGGCCGTCCAGACGATCGCCATGCTCTACGCGAAGAAGGGGGACTTCGAGAACTCGATGGTCTGGCAGCGGAAGCGGGCCGAGCTCGAGCCGAAGAACGCCGAGGTCTACTACACGATGGGCGTGACGGCTTGGGACAAGTCCTACAACACGGTGCCCGAGGCGTTGCCCCCCGACCAGCGCCGGGCCATCATCGAGCAGGGGCTGTCCGACCTGCACAAGGCGATCGAGCTGAATCCCGACTATTTCGAATCGATGTTCTACATCGGTCTCCTCTACAGAGAGCTCGCCAAGATGGAGACCGTTCCCGCCAAGAAAGCCGAGTGGACGGCGCAGGCGGAGGAGTGGCAGAAGAAGGGCCTGGAGCTCCGCAAGGTGGTCCAGGAAAGACAGCGTAAGCAGCAGGCCAAGGAGAATCCGCTGGAGGGTATGTAGCCCGCAGGTCCGCCGCCGGGAGACCGTAACGATGTTCGAAGCCGCGCTCATAGAGTCCACGAGGCAAAAGCTCGACAAGAAGCGCTGGATGACGCTCCCGCTCGCGATCATTCTGCACGTCGTCGTCATCGGCAGCGCGGTCGCCCTGTCGCTCTGGTACATCGAGGACATCCCCGAGCCGCCGATCCCGGTGTCGTTCTACGTTCAGGCCGCGCCGCCGCCTCCTCCCCCGCCGCCCCCGCCGAAGGCCGCGGCACCGAAAGCGCAGCCCAAGGTCGAGGTCCCGCAGTCAAATCAGATGACCTCTCCGGTCGTGATTCCGGAAACCCTCCCCAAGCCATCCGCTGACGCGGGCGGCGAGGGCGTTGAAGGTGGCGTCGAGGGGGGCGTCCCCGGCGGTGTCATGGGCGGCGTCCTCGGGGGTGTCCCGGGCGGCGTGCTCGGCGGCATCCCGGGCGCCGAGGAGCCGATGCGCGTCGGAGGCGAGGTCAAGGAGCCGATCGAGATCTCGCGCGTCAAGCCGCAGTATCCCGAGGCCGCCCGGAAGGCCCGGATGCAGGGCGTCGTCATCCTGGAGGCGATCATCACCAAGGACGGAAACGTCGAGTCCGTCCGGGTCCTGAGGGGGATCAATCCCCTGCTCGACAACGCCGCCGCCCGGGCCGTCCAGCAGTGGAAGTACAAGCCGGCCACTTTCAACGGCCGCCCGGTGCCGGTCTACCTGACGGTGACCGTCACCTTCACGCTCCAGTAAGGCGTCCGTAAACCGCAATGGACTCTAAGCTGAAGAAAACTTCGGTTCGAAAAAAGGAGGACGTTTAGTCATGTCGATGGATTGGGCTCACACTTGGACGCAGATGAGTCCCCTCGTCAAGGGGATTCTCGTGCTCCTGGTTTTCTTGTCGATCTACTCCGTCGCCGTTTTCATCGAGCGGCTCCTGACCTTCAGCAAGGCCCGGAAGCAGTCGGTGAAGTTCGCCCTCGAGATCGGCCAGCTCCTGAAGCAGGACAAGATCCGGGAAGGGATCGACCTCGCGAAGAAATACAAGGAGAGCCACGTCGCGAAGGTCGTCTCCGCCGGCCTCCTCGAGTTCAACTACGGGGAGCACGGCGTGGTCGTCGGGCACGACACCGTCGCCGCGGCCGAGCGAGCCATCGAGCGCTCCTCGCTCATGACGACGGCAGACATGAAGAAGGGGCTCGGAGGTCTCGCGACGATCGCCACGACGGCACCGTTCATCGGCCTCTTCGCGACGGTCATCGGCATCATCCGTGCGTTCGAGGGGATGGCGGCTACGGGCACGGGCGGCCTCGGCGCGGTCTCGGCCGGCATCGCGGAGGCGCTCTACGGCACGGCGGCCGGACTCGGCGTGGCCATTCCGGCCGTCTGGTTCTACAACTATTTCCTGAACAAGATCGAGCGCTTCGGAGTCGAGATGTCGAACTCCGCGTCGGAGCTCATCGACTACTTCCTGAAGCGGCAGGCGGCGAAGGCAGCGTGATGTCCCGGGGGGACGTGTCCCCCCGGCAGAAGGAGACCCGGCTATGGGCATGGAGAGCTACGGCGGTCGCCAGGACGTCAAGAGCGAGATCAACGTCACGCCTCTCGTCGACGTCTGTCTCGTCCTTCTGATCATCTTCATGGTCGTCACCCCGATGCTGCAGAAGGGCCGGCCCGTCCTCCTCCCGCAGACCGACAATCCCGGAAAGAAACCGGAATCGCAGAACGAGGTCCTCGTCTCCGTCCAGGCCGACAAGACCATCTTCATCGACCAGAAGTGGTTTCCGGACAAGGAGTTCCTCGCGAAGATGAGGGAGCTGGGCGAGCGGGCTTCGAGCAAGGACGTCCTGATCAAGGCCGACTCCCGCCTGACTTACGGCGACGTCCGTAACGTGATGAAGATGATCAAGGAGGGCGGCTTCGAGAAGGTCGCCCTGATCACCGAGAAGAAGGGCGAGAAGTAGGGGAGACGAGACCATGGCCATGGCAGCCGGCGCATCGAGCGGTCCGAAGTCGGAGATCAACGTGACGCCCCTCGTGGACGTCGTCCTCGTCCTCCTGATCATCTTCATGGTGATCCAGCCGCTCATGCAGCGCGGCTACGACGTTCAGGTGCCGCCGAAGCAGGAGATGAGCGCCCCGCCGCCGGTGTCGCAGGACCAGCTGATCGTGTCGCTGACAGCCCGGCGCGAGATCTACCTGAACAAGGAGCGGGTCGAGGCGGGGAATCTCGCCATCCGCCTCCAGGAGCTTCTGAAGAACCGGGGCAACAAGATCGTCTTCTTCTCGGCCGAAGACGGAGCGAACTACGGCGATGCCATGAAAGTCATGGACATCGTCCGGAACAACGGGGCCAAGAACATCGGTATCGTCATGGACTGGGTGAGCCCCGCCCAGTAGGGCGCCGGGCCCTGGCGGATCCCGCCGCACCGCAGATGGGCTCCGTCACCCACCCGAAGATGGCGTCGCCGCGCGTCCTGCCGCGGCGGCTCGGCCTCCTCGACGCCACGACGGTTGTTGCCGGGTCGATGATCGGATCGGGCATCTTCATCGTCTCGGCCGACATCGCCCGCCAAGTGAAGAGCGCGTCGCTCCTCCTCCTCGTCTGGATCTTCACGGGGGTCGTGACGGTCGCCGGTGCCTGGAGCTACGGCAAGCTCGCCATGACCTTCCCGAAGGCAGGGGGTCAGTACGTCTTCCTTCGGGAGGCGTGGGGCGACCTGGGCGGCTTTCTCTACGGCTGGGCGATGCTCCTCGTGATCCAGACGGGAACGATCGCCGCGGTCGGCGTCGCCTTCGCGAAGTACCTCGGCGTGCTCTTCCCGGCCGTCTCTTCGCGGACCGTCTTCTTCCAAGCCAGGTTTCTCCGCCTCTCGCCCATCGAGATCGTGGCCATCGCGCTGATTGCCTTCCTGACGTGGTGGAACACGACGAGCGTCCGGAACGTCGCGCGCCTCCAGAACGCCTTCACGTCGGCGAAGGTCCTTTCGCTCCTCGGCCTCATGGGCGTCTGCTTCGCCCTCGGGACACGTCTCCCTTCGGTCTCCTGGTCGCTCCCGGCGTCCCGCGAGCTGGCGATCCCCCTCCTCTGGGCCTTCGCCATCGCGACGGTCGGATCGCTCTTCGCTTCGGATGCCTGGAACAACGTGACGTTCCTCGGCGAGGAGGTCCGCGACGCCGAGCACAACGTGCCGAAGGCTCTCGTCTTCGGGACGGGCCTCGTGACCCTTCTCTACGCCCTGACGAACGTCGGATACCTGAGCGCCCTCCCTCTCGGCGGCATCGCGTCCGCAGCGGAGGACCGTGTCGCCACGGCGTCGATCGGGGCCGTGACGGGAGGCTCCGAGTCCGGCCTTCCGTCGGCCATCATGGCCGGGGTCATCCTCGTCTCCACGTTCGGCTGCCTGAACGGCCTCATCCTCGCCGGGGCCAGGGTCCTCTACGCGATGTCGCGCGACCGCCTCTTCTTCCCCGTCTTCGCGGGGATCTCGCCCAAGACGCAGATCCCCGTTCCGGCGCTCGTGGCCCAGGCCGTCTGGGCCTCGCTTCTCTGCGTCTCCGGCAAGTACAGCGACCTCCTCGACTACGTCATCACGACCGTTCTCGTCTTCTACATCGCGACGATCGTCGGGCGCTGGCAGCTGGCGCGGACGATCCCGAGCCTCGAGGCGGCCACGCCCGCGGAGCGAATCGTTCCCGCGCTCTATGTCTGCGCCACGACCTACGTCTCCATCGCGCTCGCCATCTACAAGCCGGCCTACACCGTCCCGGGTCTCCTCATCGTGGCCCTCGGAATCCCGGCCTTTCTCCTCTTCCGAAGGCAGGCCGGCGGGACGACAGCGAATTCGTAGCCCCCGGCGGACGGGTGTCAAGGGCGCGCTCCGCGCGCCGCGAAGCGGTCACCAACCCTTGACAGCCGTCCGCCGGGAGCACGTTTTCGACTATCGGCGGCTGCACCAGCAGCCGCCGTATAACAGCAACTACCTAAAAGACAAGAAGGGCCAACACCTCGATCGAAAGGAGAATGCCGCCACGGGTCAGGGCCACGCGGCCGTTCTCACGCACGAGCAGTCCGGCCAGGAAAGCCTCC
>JBLMYG010000036.1:0-3583 GCA_050258155.1 Acidithiobacillales bacterium | reverse complement strand
CTCCGAGACGGTTTCCGTCACCGTCGAACAGCACGGCGGAGAGGGCCTGCCCTTCGCGGAGGAGCGCGGAGACGATGCTGTCGGCGCCCAGCGCGAGCGCCGGGTCCCCCGCGAGCTGGAGGCGGTCGGCCACCGTTCTCGTCCGCGCCACAGCGGCTGCCTGGCTCTCGCCGACGCCCCAGGCGGCCACGTTCCGGAGAGCGACGAGGGAGAGCCCGGCGAGGAAGAGGAAGACGAGCACCCCTCCGACGACGGCCAGCCTCACCCCTCTCTCGAAGGAGCCGGCTCTCACGGGAGGAGCCCCGTCGGAGGAAGGTTCCGGATTCCCGCAAGGAGAAGGAGAGCCCGCGACGCCACCAGGGTGACCACGGCTCCAAGCGCGAGAAAGACACCGAACGGAACGTCGGCCCGGTCCATCAAGAGGAGACGGTCCTCGCCGACGGGCAGGGCGAGCACCGCGTAAACGCGAAAGAAGGAGTCTCCGTCGTCGAGGACGATCCGGCCGGAGCGGACCGGTCCTTTCGAGAGGGCCCGGCGGCGTGCGAGCCGTGCGACGGCGACGAGAGGCCGTGCCGCCCTGGACGACGCGCGGAGCGGTTCTCCTTCTGCCGCGGCGCCCGGAATGTCGGACCAGGGCGGACCGGCGGCGAGAACGGCGCCTCCCCTCCCGACGAGAAGACCCCGCTGCCTCGCCACGGCCGGGGCCAAGAGCGGGTCGCGCAAGACGCTGCGCGCTTCCCGCCACCATGCGGCGTGACGGACGGCGGCGGCGGCCAGGCCGACGAGACTTCCGGCGACGGAGCCGGCGAAGACCGTCAGGAGCGCTCCCGCCGGTCCCGTGAAGGACCCGATCATGGAGAGCATTTTCACGTCGCCCAGGCCGAGACCCTCGACGTGCCGGAAGCGGAGGTACAGAGCCCGGACGGCCAGGAGGAGCCCTCCCCCGACGGCGGCACCGAGAGCCGAGCCGACGGTGCGGCTTTGCGCGATCGAGAACGGGCCTCCCCGGGTCAGGTCCTGGACGAGGGAGAGCGCAGCGCCGAGAGCCGCCCCGCCGAGCGTCACCTCGTCTGGAAGGATTCTCTCCGCCAGATCGGTCCCGACGAGGACGATGCAGGCGGCGCCGAGAAGCGCGCCCCGAAGAGCGTCGAGATTCGGCCCCCAGAGGATCGCGGCGAGGAGGAACCAGCCTGA
Organism: Acidithiobacillales bacterium; assembly: GCA_050258155.1. Taxonomy (GTDB): domain Bacteria; phylum Acidobacteriota; class Thermoanaerobaculia; order UBA5066; family UBA5066; genus DAOMFB01. The sequence goes on along the minus strand of JBLMYG010000036.1, from coordinate 2,389 downwards.
CGTCGCCCCCTCGACCAGAGGGTATCGGACCGGGATCCGCGCCCGGCAGCTCCGGCACTTCCCTCCGAGGAGAAGGAACGAGACGACCGGGACATTGTCCCGGGCGGCGATCCGCTCCCCGCAGCTCGGACAGTGGGAGGGAGGCGTCACCACCGACTCGCCTCTCGGAAGCCGGTGGATGCAGACATTGGCGAAGGAGCCGACGATGGCTCCCAGCGCCGCCGCGAAGACAAGGAAAAGGGTGTCCGCCGTCACGGCCGGCTTCGGACCGGCGCGTGCCCGGCGAGGACGAGGCTGGCAAGGAGGACGAGCGAGGCGCCGGAGACGACGAGACCCGCCCGATATCCCCGCGGCTCGTAGGTCAGCTCGAGGTGGTGGTCGCCCGCGGGGACGAGAAGGCCGATGAAGGCCAGATCGGTCCGAAGAGGCGCGGCCCGCCTGCCGTCGAGGAGGAGACGCCATCCCGAATCGAAGCTCCGCGTCAGGACGACGAGGCCGGGCTCCGACGTCGACAAGGAGACCTCCGTCCGCTCGGGCTCGTCCCGGACGAGCCGCGCCAGCGAGAAGCCGCGGCCAGCCCGCCGGGGCGGGAGGGGAACGGGGGTGGAGGCGACCCACGCGATCTCCTCCGGGTCGAATTCGGGGCGGCGCAGCGCCTCGAAGACGACGTCGTCGTCCGCTGCACGGGCCTCCCGCGGAAAGAAGACGCGCCCGAGGGCGTGCCGCAGCTCGTAGCGCCGGACGCCCCCAGAGACGTTTTCGGGAGCCGCGCCGCGGATCGTCGTCGGAAACGGCGTCACGACCTGCCGGACGTCGGCGAGCGAGAGGAGGGCGCTCGCGCTGCCGCCCGCCAGCGCGGCGCCGAGAAGCCGGTCCCTCCTGGGGTTCCCGATCGGCGACGCGGTGCCGGCCGTCGCGAGACCGAGACGGAGGTTTCCGTATCCCGCGAGCGCTTCGTGCTCCCGCCGGACCGTCTCGTCCGAGAACCCCGGCCCGCCACCGGCGAGCCACCGGGCGAGGAGTTGCGCGTCGTGCACGGCGACGAAGAGGCGCCCCGGGTCCGTCGGCTTGAGGCCCGAGACGACCGCCGGCGTCCGGACGAGAACACGGGCAGGCGCGGCGGCGAGCGCGCCGGACGAGAACCAGACGAGCGGCCCCGCGAGGAGCGCGAGGAACGCGACCTCTGCCGACGGCCGCCGCCGGAGAAGCCAGAGCCCGGCCGCTCCGGCGCCGGCTGCAAGGAGGACGCGGACGGTGCCGTCGCCCGCGAGGCGTTTCGGGTCGAGCACTGCGATTCCGACCAGTGCCGCGGAAAGGAGAGCCACCGTCAGGAAGAGGGCCCTCCGGGGGCGGGCCGTCTCCTCCTCGCGCCAGACGTCGACGCCGACCCCGGCGAGGGCCGCCAGAGCGAGATGCGTCAGGACGAACCAGCGCGCGGGGAATCGCACGCCGCGGAGCCCTACGCTCCAGAGAAGGGACCCGATCCCTCCCCGCGCGCCGAGCGAGAGGAGGAGGCCGAGCACCGCGACGGCCAGAAGGGCGGCGGTCGCGCGTCGGTCGCCCCACGACGCTGCCCCGGCCGCCGCGAGAAGGAGAGGAAGGGGGCCGAGCGCGAGCGTGACGAGATACGCTCCGCGACCCGGCGCGCCCGAGAGCGTCATTGCAGTCGGCGGCGGCCAGAGAAGGTCCGCCAGGTCCGACGCCCCGACCGGCCGTCCGAGGGCTTCATCGCGGGTCACCCCGGTCAGGCGGCCGGACTCCTCGATGTGGACGGCGAACGGAAAGGCTGCCGCCGCCGTGAGGCCGGCGCCGAGGAGAAGACCTCCGAGGAGACGGAGGCCGGCGCGCCGTCGGCCATCGCCCGCGGCGCCGACCCTCCTCCGGGCCAGCGCCACGGCCCCGGCCGCGAGGCTCCCTCCCACAGCGAGCGCCGGCTCGCCGCCGAGCAGCGCCAGCGCGGACGCAGCGGCGAGGGTCGCAACCCCCTCCCCGCGGACCGCCCGGAAGGCCCCGAGGAAGACCCATGGAAGCCAGGCCGCCGTCGCGAAGTTGTTGTAGACGGGAACGAGAGAGAGAAAGGCTCCTCCGCTCGAGTAGATCGCCGCCCCGGTGAGAGCGGCGAGCCGCGAGCGGCCGAGTGCGGAGAGCCACGCGGCCATTCCCGCCGCGCCGATGACGAGGTGGAGCGCGATGGCGGCCTGGGGGCCGAGCGGCCAGGGGAGGAGGAACGGGGCGTCCCCCGGGTAGAAGACCCCGGTCTGAAGCTGTGCCAGCCACGGCTCGCCACAGCCGGAGAGCGGGTTCCAGAGAGGGGGGGACCCGCTCTTCCATCGCTCCACCGTGTACGCCTTCATCGGCCAGAAGAAGTCGGGAAGGTCTCCCCGCGCCG
>JBLMYG010000035.1:0-5468 GCA_050258155.1 Acidithiobacillales bacterium | reverse complement strand
CCGGACGGCCCCCTCGAGGCGTTCGGCGAGCCCTCCGGGGACGACCCACGTGTCGAAGCCGGGCGGATAGATGCTGGAAGGTTCCGGCGTGAAGACGAGGTCGGTCCCCTCTCGCTCGAGCTTTGCAAGGTCCGCTTCGAGGTCGCGGGGGTACCTCGCCAGATCCTCGTGCGGCCCGAACTGGGCCGGGTTGACGAAGATGCTGGCCAGGACCGAAGAGCTTTCCGCCCGGGCCCGGCGGACGAGCGTGAGATGCCCGTCGTGAAGCGCTCCCATCGTCGGAACGAGGCCGACCGGGACAGAGAGCTCCCGGCGGAGGCGGCGAGCCTCCTGTGGGTCGGAGACGACGATCACCCGGAGCACCCTTCGTCGAGAGCCCGCACCGCCAGCCAGAGCGCCTCGTTGACCGGCGCCGCCACGCTGCGGCGGCGAGCCTCTCGGACGACCGCGCCATTCAGCGCATCGATCTCGGTCCGTACACCGCGCCGGACGTCCTGAAGCATGGAGGAGACGTTCCCGGCCGTCGCTTCGATGACCCGGAGGACGGCCTCCGCTGCTTCGCCGCCGGGGAGGTCGATCCCGGCCGTGCGGGCCGTCGCGGCCACCTCCCGCGCGGCCGCCTCGAGGAGCGTCCGGGAGGAAGGGCGCCGCAGCACCTCCCCGTTCGGAACCCCCAGAAGAGCCGTCAGCGGCAGAAGCGGGGCCGTCGCCGCCAGCTTCTCCCAGAGGAGCCGCTCCGCTCCGGGGACGACCTCGACCTCGAACCCGGCCTGCGACAGAAGCTCCGCGACCTCTCCGGCGCGGGCGTGCGCCGCGAGACGGACCCGGTTTCCGCCGCCGTGCCGGGCCCGACCCGGAGCGAGGAGGGTCGCGCCGACCTCCGCGGCTCCCACCACGACGCGGTCGGCGCCGAGCGCCGAGGCCAGCGTCTCGGCGTTTCCGAGTCCGTTCTGGAGCGTCACGGCGAGGCCTGCCTCGTCGAGGAACGAGCGGACCCAGCCGGCGGCCCGCCCCGTCGCCCCCGCTTTCACCAGGACGAACGCCAGCCGCGTGCCGCGGCATTCCTCCGGATCGTTCGTGGCGGCGACTTTGGAGGTGACCGTCGCGGCGTCGGACTCGATCACCGCCCCCTGGCGGCGAAAGCTCTCGATCGCCTCCGCCCAGGTGCCGAGGAGGGTGACAGGAACGATCGCTCCGAGCCGGGCGGCGAAGAGGGTCGCCAGGGCCCCGGTCCCGACGATCGTCACCAAGCCGGCACCTTGCGAGCCGTCCCCCGGAGAGGGTTCTCCTCCAGATCCCGCCGCAGCTTCTCCCATTCTTCGTCCGCGATCGGGTAGGTGTGCTCTGCCCCCGGGAAGCGACGTTCGGTGACCTCCTCCCGATAAGCCTCCAGAGCCTTCTGCGCCGCCTCGAGAAGGTTCGCGTAACGCTTAACGAAGCGCGGTGCGAGGCTGTCCTGGAGCCCGAGAAGGTCGTGGAAGACGAGCACCTGCCCGTCACAGCCCGAGCCCGAGCCGATGCCGATCGTCGGAATGCGGAGCTGTCCCGTGATGAGCGTCGCGACCCGGTCCGGGACCGCCTCCAGGACGATGGAGAAGCACCCGGCCTCCTCGAGGCGGAAGGCGTCCTCGAGGAGCCTCCGGGCCGCCGGGGCCGTCCCGCCCTGCGCGCGGTATCCGCCAAGGGCGCGAATCGACTGGGGCTGGAGGCCGAGGTGCCCCATGACCGGAATCCCGGCCTCCACGATGGCCCGGACCGTCTCGGCGCGCTCGCGGCCCCCCTCCAGCTTGACGGCGTCCATCCCCCCCTCCGAAAGGAAATGGCCGGCGTTCCGGATGGCCTCCTCCACCGAGGCCTGATACGAAAGGAAGGGCATGTCGCCCACACGGAGCGCCCGACTCTTCGTCCGCGCCACGGCCTTCGCGTGGTGGAGCATGTCGTTCATCGTGACCGAGAGAGTGTCCTCGTAGCCCAGGACGACCATTCCGAGCGAATCGCCGACGAGGAGGACGTCGAGACCGGCCCGGTCCGCCGCAAGGGCGGACGGATAGTCATAGGCCGTGACCATCGTGACCGGCTCGCCGCGCTTCTTCTTCGCGAGAAGGCTTTGTGGCGTCAGGCGGGATCGAGCGAGAGGAGGGGTGCTCATGCGCTGTCTCCTTCGTGAGAAGTGAGAGGCGACCAGACCGGGAGGAACGACCAGACCCGTCTCCCCCGGGATTCCCCGGTGGGAGCCGGAAAAACGTTACCACGATCGGGGGGGCCCGCTGCGAGAATCCGGCGGTGTTCCGCAGCGCTCTCCTGGCCACGGCCCTCTCCGCGCGGACCCTGCTTCCCTTCGCCCTCGACGTCTTCGCCGCCGACCCGGAGACGCGGATCGAGGACGCCTACAAGTGGCTTTTCCAGGCAGCCAGCGGCGGCGAGCATGCGATTCCCAACGAAGAGTCGGCTCGGAGCTGGCTGGAGCAGGAGTGGGAATCTCTCGGGAGGACACGGCCCGGCGAGCCGCTCGAGGTCCCGCTCCGCCCCGACGGGGCGCTGGTCCGCCTGAATCTCCGCCCTTACAGGGACCGCGGCGGCAGCCCCGACGAGCTTCTCCGGGCCTTCCTCCGGAGCGCCCGGTCCTTCGCGCCGGAACCGGGGCTCTTCCGTGCTTCGTGGGCGGCCCTCGGAAAGGCGCTCGCCGCGCACCCCCTCGGCCCCCTCAACGAGGAAGAGTGGCGACGTCTCGACGCGGCGATGCGGGCAAACGGGTACCCGGCCGTCCACCACAGCCGGGCGTATACCTCGGCACGCCACCCCGCTTACCGCGTCCTGACGAAGGAAGAGGCCCGCCGGCTCCTCCGGAGCCTCGAAGGGAGACGCCCATGAGCGGACTTCGCGAGAGCCTCGACAAGATCCCGTGGGCTGTCGCGATCTTCCTCGCCCTGACGCTGGGCCTGGCGCCGTTCCGGCCTCCGCACATCGTGGAGAAGCTCCAGATGCTCGCTCGCGGAACGCTGACGCGGCCGATCGACTGGTTCGACCTCTTCCTCCACGGCGCGCCGTGGCTCCTCCTGATTCTCAAGGCCGCCGTCTCGGGCCGGCGATGAGACGGCGGGGTCTCGCCGCTCTCGCGGCGCTCTTCGCCCTCGCGGACGCCGAGCGGTCCGCGCGGCTCGGCGGGTCGATCTCGTGGATGGGGCGCGCGAGCGCGAAGCACTATCAGTCGATACACTCCGGGAGATGGCGAGAGCGTTGAACCTGGCTCCCGGCCTTTTCGCCGCCTCGCTCGCGTCCCTTCTCGCCGCACAGGTTCCCGCGCCCCCACCGCCCGATCCGGTCGAGGCGTCGGTCGCTGCCCTGACGAGGGTCTCCTCGGCCCGGTCGCCGAGCTTCTCGCCCGACGGAAAGAAGATCGCGTTCGTCTCGGATGCCTCGGGGCATCCCCAGGTCTGGGTCGTTCCCGCGGAAGGGGGAGCCCCGGCCCGCCTCGTCACGACGACGGATCCGGTCACGGGCGTGGAATGGTCCCCGGACGGGAAGGCGATCGCTTACTCCGTCGCCCCCGGCGGCGGGATGAACACGCAGGTCTGGCTCGTGGCGCCCGACGGCTCGGGCCCGAAGAGGGTCACCGACGGCGGGACGGAGATGAACCGGATGGGACCCTTTCGCGCCGACGGAAAGGTCCTTGCCATCGCCTCGAACCGCCGCTACCGGAGCTGGGTCGACTCCTGGCTCTACGACGTGACCTCCGGCTCCCTCGCCCTCGCTGCCCAGAACCGGGGACTGGGCCGCATCGCAGACTTCTCTCGCGACGGGAAGAAGCTCCTCCTGGAAAGGACCCCTCTGCGAGGCTCCTCGGATCTCTACCTCGTGGACCTTCCTCCGAAGAGCGAGACGCTCCTGACACCCCACGAGGGGACGGCGTGTACCGAGGGGCGCCTCTCGCCCGACGGCAGGACGGCCTGGGTGGCCACGAACGCCGGGCGCGAGATGAGGGCTTTCGGCAGGATCGACCTCTCGGGCCCGAAGCCAGGCCCCGTCGAGATCCTCGCCGCGCGGGACGACGCCGATCTCGATTCTTTTCTCGTCGACCAGGCCGGGAAGAAGGCCATCCTCCTCTGGAACGCCGCCGGGAGGAGCGCGCTCTCGATTTACGACGTCGAGAAGAGAAAGCTCTCCCGCGGCCCGGCTCTCCCGGGCGAGGTCGCGGGCGGCATGTCGCTCTCGAACGACGGGAGGAAGCTCGCGCTCTTCGTGACGGGGGCCGCCCTTCCGAGCGACATCTGGGTTCTCGACCTTCCGTCGGGCCGCTTCCAGAGGGTCACGGAGAGCGCCCACGACGGCGTCGATCTCGGCGCGCTCGTGAAGCCCGAGCTGGTGAAGATCCCGTCCTTCGACGCCAGATCTCTCGTGGCCTGGCTCTACCGGGCCAGGAGATCCAAGAACCCCGGCCCGCTCGTCCTCTCGTTCCACGGCGGCCCGGATGCAGAGGAGAGGCCGTTCTTCCGGCCTGACTATCAGGGGCTCCTGGCGCAGGGAATCTCCGTCCTCGCGCCGGATGTCCGGGGCTCCGCCGGGTTCGGCCGGACCTTCCTCGCCCTCGACGACCAGGGGAAGCGGATCAACGTCCTCCGCGACGTGAAGGCATGCCGCGATTGGGCGGTCGATCGGAAGATCGGCGATCCCCGACACATGGGGATCATGGGAAGCGGCTACGGCGGATGGGTGACGGTCTCAGCGCTCACTCTCCACCCGGACGACTTCGCAGCGGGCGCCGACCTCTTCGGCATCGTGGACTTCCCCGCGTTCTTCGAGAACACGGAGCCGTGGCTGGCCGAGGTCTCGAAGGCCGAGTACGGCGACCCCGTCAGGCAGGCGGAGCTTCTGAGAGAGCTCTCGCCCGCCTTCAAGCTTCAGTGGCTCAAGGCTCCCCTCCTCGTTCTCCACGGGAAGAACGACACGTGCGTGCCGGCCGCCCAGGCGACAGAGGTCGCCGGGACGCTGAAAGAGAGAAAGGTCCCGGCCGAGCTCATTCTTTTTGCCGACGAGGGGCACGGCCTCCGGAAGCTTCCCGACCGGATCCGTGCCAACGTCGCCCTCGTGCGCTGGTTCAGGAAATACCTCGTGGCGGACCCGAGCGAGTAAGCTCCGCGCTTCATGAGCACGACGGCCGCCGTCGCCGACCGCCCCGAGCCGACGACTTTCTACCGGTGGGTCGTGCTGGCCTTCCTGAGCCTCGGCATGTTCGCCAACTACTACGTCTTCGACGCGATGAATCCGGTCGGGCCGCTTCTCGAGAGCCAGCTCGGATTCACTCAGGCACAGATCGGTCTTCTCGACTCGGCGTACAACGTGGCGGCGCTCCTCGTCCTCCTGCTCGGAGGCGTCATCATCGACCGGGCCGGGACGATCCGGGCGGTCCTGCTTTTCGGCACCATCGCGGCCGCCGCCGGCCTCCTCATCGCGCTCTCCGGCAGCTTCTC
>JBLMYG010000034.1:0-7584 GCA_050258155.1 Acidithiobacillales bacterium | reverse complement strand
TTCCCGCCCATTGGAGGATTGGCTGGCCCTGTTCAGGAAGCGGGGACTGTCCTGCATCTACCACGAAGGCGCAAGGTACTTCCTCACGAGAAAGGTGTGGCGCCGATTGCGCCGCCTTCTGGGAGAACCCCCGGGTTCGATCTCGACACCCCGTTGGCTGGATGTGGTTGGTGCCTGGGTCGACCCGATCTTCGGTTCCCTGCTCCCGCGGAGGTACCAGAATCGCGCCGTCATGATCTTCGAGCGGCAGACTCGAGCAGCGTGACCTGTCTTCGGGCAGACGGCATCCACCCGCCCGATCCGAGCCCACGCAGAGTTCGAAAACTGCGCGCGGCGTCCGCGTTCGATCCCCATCACCCGCTCCATCCTCCGTCAGCGTTTCGGACGTCTCGAAGATCGGGGTTCGCGGGGCCGCGGGCGCTCGCCCGGCTCCTCGTCGCGGAGGAGAAGCCACCAGAGGAGGAACGGCACGGCGAAGACCCCGACGAAACGGTAGAAGTGGAAGGCGCCGGGCCAGAAGATTCGCGACACGGGGCCGTAGACCGCGGCGCTCCACTCGCCGAGCTGCTCGGCGTAAACCGACTTGACGGCGACGACCACTGCGGCGACGTGCACGATCCCGAGGATCCCGAGCGCCGCGGCCAGCCGGGTCAGGCCGCGGTCCGTCAAAAGCCGCCTTCCGGAGGCCGCGAGCGTCACGAGGAGGATGACGTTGAACGTCAGATTGCCTGCGGGCACCGCCGGGCGCTCCGAGGTCGAGGGGAAGTCGCTTCGTTCGACGACGATGAGTCGCTTGTCCGCGTAGAGCCGGGTGACGCGGGGGCGCTCCAGGAAACGGAGGACGGGCTCCGCGGCCGCGGCCAGGAGCCGGTCGTACGCCGGGGTCGCGCCCCACCAGAGCAGGAGCGACGCCACGAAGCCGATGGTCGCCCTAGGAACGGCGCGCAGGGGCCCGTGCAAATTTCCGGCTCCAGTAGACGAAGAGGCTGACGGCCACGAGGATCAGGGCGGTCTGCCAGATCGCGTTATGGAACAGCTCGAAGACGGCAGGACGGTGGACTCCCAGCCAGAAGAGCGACACGACGCGGACCAGATTCAGGAGCTGGATGACGGCAAATCCGGCCGCGAGGCCCGCGAGCCGCTGCCTGAGCGTGGCCGGAAAGGCGAGAACGGCGGCGGAGAGGATCACGGCCGCCTCCAGGCCGTTGCAGCCGTTCTTGACGTCCACGGCGAAGCTCCCCGACCGGATGACCGTGCCGGCCGTGACGGTCGGCTCTCCCAGCGCCCGCAGCAGCGCCGCGGACACCACCACGATCTGCTCGGTGAAGGGGACGACGACATGGGTGTTGGAGGGGGGGATCACGATGAGGAGATACAGGACGACGAGGGCGGCCCCGAATCGGACGAGGAAGCGTCTCTGATCCGGCCTCAACGCAATGACTCCGTCAAGGGTTCCGTCACGGTCTGCATGTCACCTTCATCAGCTTCTGGCTCCGTCGTGAAGCCTCATCCCGTCTTCGACAGTCCCAGCCGCTCGCGCCGGTAGCTGCCGGACTGGACCGACTCGCACCAGACGCCGTTGGCGAGGTACCAGGAGACGGTGGCGGCGAGGCCGGAGGCGAGGTCGTGCCGGGGCGCCCAGCCGAGCTCGCGACGGATCTTCGAGGAGTCGATCGCGTACCGGCGGTCGTGCCCGGGCCGGTCCTCCACGAACGTCCTCAGCTCCGCGTACGAGCCGATTCCCTTCGCCGCGAGCGCCGCGTTCCCGCGGGCCGGGCGCTGGCGCTCCAGCTCGCCGCAGAGGAGGTCGACGAGCTCGCGGTTCGTCCTCTCGCCGAACCCGCCGATGTTGTACTTCCCTCCCGGCTCGCCCCGGGTCAGGGCGATCAGGAGGCCGTCGCAGTGGTCCTCCACGTAGAGCCAGTCGCGGACGTTGCCGCCGTCGCCGTAGATCGGGAGCGGCCTCCCCTCGAGAGCGTTGAGCAGCACGAGAGGGACCAGCTTCTCCGGGAACTGGTAGGGGCCGTAGTTGTTCGAGCAGTTCGTCAGGATCGTCGGCAGGCCGAACGTCTCGTGCCAGGCGCGGACGAGGTGGTCGGCGGCGGCTTTCGACGCCGCGTAGGGGGAGTTGGGGGCGTAGGGGGTCGTCTCGCTGAAGGCTCCGGTCGGGCCCAGCGTTCCGTAGACCTCGTCCGTGGAAACGTGAAGGAACCGAAACGACCCGCGCGTGTCGGCGGAAGCCGTGGCGAGGAAGGCGCGGGACGCCTCGAGGAGCTCGTACGTCCCCTGGATGTTCGTCCGGATGAAATCTCCCGGCTCGTCGATGGAGCGGTCGACGTGGCTCTCCGCGGCGAAGTTGAGAAGGGCGGTCGGACGCTGTTCGCGGAAGAGGCCGCGGACCGCGTCGCGGTCGCTGATGTCGCCCCGGACGAAGGCATAGCGGGGGTGGGAGGCGACCGGGGAGAGGCTCTCGAGGTTCCCCGCGTAGGTCAGCTTGTCGAAGACGACGACCCGGTGCTCCGTCCGGGCCAGCGCCGTCCGGACGAAATTGCAGCCGATGAACCCCGCTCCTCCGGTGACGATCAGCGTCCCCATCACGTCGCTCCTCTGCTGGACCGGGGCGGAGTCTAGCCCGGCGCCGGCGCCGCCGCCGGGACGAGCCCCGACACCCCGCCGGAGACGATGAAAGCCATCGCCTCGGCGCTCGGCGCGGCGAGCGGGGTCACCTGCGCGCGAGGGACGAGAAGGACGTGGCCGGCGAACGCGTACGACTGGGGGACGTAGACGGCGACGTGGCCGTCGAGCCCGATCCCCGAAAGGGACTCGCGGGTGGCGAAGCCGAGGAGCTTCGGCGCCTCCGGGCCCCCGAGGGAGACGGCGACCGGCCGGTCGAAGCTCCTCCGCTCGCCGACGAACGCGCTGACGATGTCGCGGGCCGCGCCGTAGACGAGCTTCACGAAGGGGACCCGTTGGAAGATCCCCTCGAGGAGGTCGAACGCGCGGCGGGTGACGAAGTTCGAGGCGAGGAACCCGGCCAGCGTCACGAGCGCGACCGTCGCGAGGAGGCCGGCCCCGGGGATCGGGATGCCGAGGATGCCGTCCACCTTCACGAAGACGGTCCAGAGGACGTAGAGCGCCACGGCGGCCGGGACGAAGACGATCAGCCCGCGGACGAAGTACTTCACGAGATGGCCCATGGGTCCTCCCGGCCGAAGCTTGCCACGGTCCCGGTCCGGCCCAGGTCAGCCGAGCGGAATGGCGAAGATCGTCTCCGTCCGGCCGGGCGCAGGCACCGCGACGACGGCGAGCCGGACGCGCCCGTCCGGCTCGAAGGCGATTCGCATGAAGCCGGGCACGCTCCGGCAGAAGCGAGTTCCCTCGATCGGGCTGACCGGCGTCACGCTCTTCGTCCCGCCGCCGGCGCCGCTGATCAGGTTCCAGCCGGGGCTATTGAACGGGAGACGGATGACCTGCAGGCTGTGGTCGTGCCCCGCCGCCCAGATGAAGGGGGGCCCGCCGTCGAAGGCCCGCACCATGGCCGCCTTCAGGATCCTGTACTTCGGGGCCATCTCGAACTGCTCGTTGGCGAGAGCGATCCGCCCGGCGACCGTGAGCGAGCCGAAGCCGGGCAGCGGGAGCCAGAGCCAGTCGACGAAGGGAACGAGCGGGAAGACGTGGTCGCGCCAGCTGAAATGGGAGCCGGACAGGCCGCCCGCGGCGAGCGGATGGTGGGCCAGGACGACCGTTCGCCGCCCGCCGGCCGTGCGGAGCGCGTCGCGGACCGCGGCGGCGACGTCGTCCTCGCTCTTCTCGGGACAGGGGGACGAAGGTCCCACGGGCTTCTCGTACTCGTGAAGCCACCACTGGGTGTCGAGGGCGATCAGACGGACGGTCCTTCCGACGTCGAGCACGACGGGCCCCGGGCACCCTCCGGGCGGCGCGAAGGTGACGGTCGGGCCGCCGTGCTCGCGGACGAACGCCTCCTCCCGCCGGATCCCGTTCCAGCCGTCCGGCGTCCAGCGTGCCCAGTCGTGGTTGCCGGGGACGACGATCGCGTGGCCGGCGGCACGGGCGGCGACGAGCTGCGCCTCGAGGCGCGACTCCATCTCGGCGCGGGCCGGGTCGCCGGCCGGCGGGAGGCCGGCGGGGTAGACGTTGTCGCCGAGGATCGCGACGACGCTTCGCGGCCCGTCCCGGGCGACCGCGGCCCTGAGCGGCCCGAAGACGAGAGACGACTCGGCGACCGGCCTCCCGGCGTCACCGACGAGATAGAGGACGACGTCGGGAGGGTCGGCGGCCCTGATCTCGAGGGGAGCGAGGAGCAGTGGGCCGAGGAGGAGGGCCCGGAGCCGACGCATTGGCCGAAGAGTACCTCCTGAGCGAAGGAGGCCCGGAAGATGCCTGCGCGGATGGCGCATCTGCATCACTTGCGGGCGTCGCCCGTTTGCCCCACAATGAGGACTCGATGAGACGCGGTCTCAAGAAAGGCGCCTCCCGGACGCCTCCGCGGACCCTCGCCGACCTGAGGTCGGGGGAGGAGGCGGTCCTCGAGGCCCTCGAGCTTCCGCCGGCGGACGCGCGCCGCCTGATGGAGCTCGGCTTCCTGCCAGGGACCGTGGTCGGGGCGGGACGGGCGGCTCCGGGAGGCGACCCGCGCGTCTTCCGGGTGGACGGGTCGGAGGTCGCCCTGCGCCGGACGACGGCACGGCAGATCCGTCTCAAGGCGACGCGGAGGGCTCCGTGACCACCGTCTCCGCAGTGGCCGACACGAGAGCGGCCCTGGGCCTGCCCGTGGTCCCGCACGCGCCCCGCCGGTTCGTGGCGCTGGTCGGGCCTCCGAACTCCGGGAAGTCGACGCTCTTCAACCGGCTGACCGGGCTCCGCCAGAAGGTGGCGAACTTCCCCGGCGTCACGGTCGAGGAGCGGCGCGGCCTCGCGAAGGTCGCCTCGGGGCGCGACGTCGTCCTGATCGACCTGCCGGGTGTCTACAGCCTCGTCCCCCGTTCCGAGGACGAGCGGGTCACACGGGACGTCCTGATGGGGACGATGGAGGGGACACCCCAGCCCGACGCGGTCCTCCTCGTCCTCGACGCGACGAACCTCAGGCGCCAGCTTGTTCTCGCGGCCCCGGTCCTGGCCCTGGGACTCCCCACGATCGTGGTCCTGAACATGGCGGACGAGCTCGAGAAGCGGGGCGGCGAAGTCGACCCCGAGGCGCTCGCGGCGCAGATCGGCGCGCCGGTGGCCCTCGTCTCGGCGGCGCTCGGCGAGGGCCTGGAGCCGGTCCTGGAGTTCCTCGGCGGCGAGCTGGGCGTCCCGGCCTCTTTCGACCTCCCCTCCCTCCAGGACATCCCGAAGTGCCGCCAGTGGGCGGCCCGGCTCGGCGACGAGGCCGGGTACTCGCCCCCCGCGCCGCCGATCTGGACGCGGCGGCTGGACCGCCTCTTCCTCCATCCGGTCGCCGGGCCCGCGGTCTTTCTCCTCGTCGTCGTGACCGTCTTCCAGACCATCTTCTCGGTGGCCCGGCCGATGATGGACCTCATCGACAGGGCGGTGTCGGGATCGGGAGCGTGGCTCGGCGCGCACCTCGGGCCCTCCCTTCTCCGCGAGCTGGTCGTGGGCGGCATCTGGGGAGGGGTCGGGTCGGTGGTCGTCTTCCTGCCGCAGATCCTCCTCCTCTTTCTCTTTCTCGGCGTCCTGGAGGATTCGGGGTACCTCGCCCGCGCCGCCCTGATCGCCGACCGGACGATGTCGAAGGCCGGCCTGCAGGGAAAGTCGTTCCTGCCGCTCCTCTCGGCCTACGCCTGCGCGGTTCCGGCCGTCCTCGCGACCCGGACGATCGAGAACAAGAGGGACCGGATCGCGACGATCCTCATCGCGCCCTTCATGACCTGCTCCGCGCGGCTCCCCGTCTACACGCTCATCATCGCGGCCTTCATCCCCGAGAGGCCCGTCCTCGGGCCCTTCCTCGGGACGCGGGCGGCGGCCCTTCTCGCCCTTTACGTCCTCGGGTTCCTCGCGGCCTTCGGGACGGCGCGTCTCCTGAAGTCGTCGGTCCTGAAGAGCGAAGGTGCTCCCTTCCTGATGGAGATGCCGCCCTACCGGTGGCCGACGCTCCGCCAGATCGGTCTCCGCCTTTACGACCGGGCGAAGATCTTTCTTCGGCGGGCCGGCACGGTCATCCTCGCAGTCTCCATCGGGCTCTGGGTTCTCTCGAACCTCCCGCTGGCCGGAGGCAAGCCGCCGCAGATCGCCGACAGCGTGACCGGGACCGTGGGCCGCACGCTCGAGCCGGTCGTCCGGCCGCTCGGCTTCGACTGGAAGATCGCGATCGGGCTCGTCACCTCCCTCGCGGCGCGCGAGGTAATCGTCGGGACGCTTGGGGCCCTCTACGGGATGGAGGGGAACGCCCGTTCCGAGGGGCTGCAGGGGGCGCTCCGTCACGACCTGACGCCGGGGGGTGCCGTGGCACTTCTCGTCTTCTTCGCCTTCGCCATGCAGTGCGTCTCCACGATCGCGGTCGTCCGGCGCGAGACCGGCGGCTGGCGCTGGCCCGCCATCCAGTTCGCCTGGATGACCTTCCTCGCCTACACGGGGGCCTTCGCCGCCAACCGGATCGTCACGGCCTTCTTCGCATAGGGGTGCCCCGGATGGCTGGAGAAATCAGGGGGAGCGGCCCTGGATGCGGGCCGCTCCCCCTCTGTTCCGCGCGTGCGGCGAACCGGATCAGCGCCGCATGAGGACGTAGAGCGCAGCCGTCACGAGCAGGACGCCCAGGAGCGCGAGCATCGGGAATGAGAGCGTCGGAACCGGAGCCGGCCGCGCGGGTCCGGGTGTCGGCGTCGGCGCGGGACCCCCGCCCGTCGTGGTGATGACGTCGGGCCCCACGACAGGTGTCACGCCGGTGGCCGCGATCTGGTAGCCCGTGTTCGTGATCGTCGCCCCCGAGTCGATGTGCACCGTGAACTGGACGGTCAGGCCCGTGGCGCCCGCGGCCACCGTGCCGATGTTCCACGTCACGACACCGGCTGCGAACGTCCCGCCGCCCGTGGCCGAGACGAAGGTCGTCCCTGCCGGAACCGGATCGGTGATCACGACGCTCGTCGCGGCGCTACCGCCGGTGTTGCCGTACGTGATCGTATAGGTGATGTCGCTGCCGATGCTCGCCGTCGCAGGGCCGGACTTGAGAATGTTGAGCCCGACCGGCTGGAGGCCGCTCCCCTTGGCGAGGATGTAGGGCACGCCGGAGGAGCCATCGGCGAAGGAGAGCGACCCTGTCCCCGTGACGCCCCTCGCGATGGCCAGCGGGACGAAGGTCGGCGACGGGAAGGCCGTGAAGATCTCGTGGACCGAGCAGCTCCAGTTCTGGAGGTCGGCGTCGGTGAGGCCGGAGAGGACCGGGTGGACGGCGACGATATGCGCATCGTTGAAGCAGCCGCCGGCCTCGCCGACCATGAAAGATCCGAACTGGTCGAGAACGGTCGCGGGGACCGGCGGGGTCGTCGAGGTGTAATAGCAGCTCAGCGAGACCATGAGGCCGGTCTTGCCGGTGATGTTAGCGGCGAACGCGATCGCGTTTTTCGA
>JBLMYG010000033.1:0-10033 GCA_050258155.1 Acidithiobacillales bacterium | reverse complement strand
CCAGGCCCACCGAGACGCGGTCGACGCAGAGGGTGCACTTGGCCATCTTCCCCGTCCGGGCCGAGAAGCGGGGGACGTCGAACGGGCAGCCCGTCGCGCAGTAGCCGCACCCGATGCACTGGGCCGGGTTCACGTCGACGATGCCGTTGGCGTACTGGACGATGGCCCCCGGGGCCGGGCAGGCCTCGAGGCAGCCCGGTTCGGCGCAGTGCATGCACTGGTCCTTCCGCATCAGCCACTTGATCCCGCCGTCGACCTCCTTCTCGTCGAAGCGGATCAGGTTCCAGAAATCGGGATCGAGCGTGGGAAGGGTCTGGTAGCTCCCGACCTGCTGTGTCGGAACGACCTGAAGGTCGTTCCACTCCTGGCAGGCCACCTCGCAGGCCTTGCAGCCGATGCAGGTGGACGTGTCGATCAGCTTGGAGACGGCGGGAAGGGTCCGGAGGGAGCTCCCGCTCCCCCAGACGGAGGCGGACGAGCGGCGGATCTCGAGGTTCTGGACGCTCATGGCCGCCTCCTCACGCCTTCTCCAGCTTGACGAGGAAGGTCTTGTACTCCGGCGTCCAGGTGTTCGGGTCCATCGCCGTGGGCGTCAGGAAGTTGGCCAGCGGGCCGGTGTGCCCTCCGGCGGCCTCGTAGCCCCAGTGGAGCGGGAAGCCGATCTGCCAGAGCCGCTTCCCGTTCACCTCCATGGGGCGCAGGCGCTTCGTCACCATCGCGGTCCCCTCGATCGAGCCGCGGGCGGACGTGACGCGGGCCTTGCCCCCGTTGACGATCCCCTTCTCCTTCGCCAGCTCTTCGGGGATCTCGATGAAGAAGCCGGGCTGGAGCTGGTTCAGGCGGCCGATGTGCTTGGTCCAGTAGTGGTACATCTCGGTCAGCCGGTACGTCATGCAGACGATCGGGAACTGGTCCGGCTTGCCGTAGACGTCCTTGTCGGACTTGAACTTCGTCGCGGCGGGGTTCGAGGTGACCTTCGGGTGGAGCAGGTTCTCCACCGGCGCCTCGACCGCCTCGTAGTGCTCGGGGAAGGGGCCGTCGTTCAGGACGGGTGCGTAAATCCGGCCCACCCCCTCGGGGAGCATGATGAAGGCGCCGAACGTACCCGGCGGCGCGTCCGGCTTCATGTCCGGAACGTCGCCAACCCATTTCTGGCCGTTCCATTTGATGCCGACGCGCGTCGGATCCCAGGGCTTCCCTTCGGCGTCGGCAGAGGCGCGGTTGTACATGACGCGCCGGTTGGCCGGCCAGGAGAAGGTCCAGTTGTGGAACATGCCGAGGCCGCTCGGGTCGTCGACGGGGCTGCGGCGCTGCGCCATGTTGCCGGCTTCGGTGTAGACACCCGACATCAGCCAGTTGCCGCACATGGTCGATCCGTCGTCCTGGAGCTGGGTGAACAAGTCGAGCTGCTGGCCCGCGGCCTTGACGAGCTTCGTCTTGTCCTTCGGGTCGTGGATGTCCTCGAGCGCCCTGCCGTTCAGCTCCTTCAGGATCTCGGCCAGGTCGGGCGCTGCCGGATTCGTGTAGCTCCACGAAACGCTATCGATCGCCTCGGGCAGAGGTCCCTTCTCCTTCCGGTAGAGGTCGCGGACGGCGAGGAAGATCCGGGCCAGGATCTCCTGGTCCGACTTGATGAGGCCCGGCGGGTCGAGCGCCTTCCACTTCCACTGGATCCAGCGGGCGGAGTTGGTGAAGCTGCCGTCCTTCTCGGCGAAGTTCGCCGCCGGAAGCTGGAAAACCTCGGTCTGGATCTTCGACGGGTCCGCCCCTCCGTACTCCTTCGGCGCCTTCCAGAACGTGGCCGTCTCGATCTCGTGGTTCTCGACGACCACGAGCCACTTCAGCTTCGAGAGCGCCGCGACCATCTTCGGCGCGTTCGGGCCGATGCCGACCGGGTTCATGCCGAAGGTCATCAGCCCTTCGGGACCGGGCTCCTTGCCGCCGACGCGCATCGAGCTTCCGCGGTACATGTCGTCGAAGATGAACATCCAGGAGTAATTGCCGTCCACCTTGGGGAGCCAGGAGTAGCCGAAGTCGTTCTCCTTCGTCGCGGTGTTTCCGTAGCAAGCCTTCAGGACCGAGACCATGAACTTCGGGTAGTTCTGCCAGTAGTTCATGGAGGGGCCGAGAGGCTTGGGGGTGTTCGCGTCGAGGTATTCCTTCAGAGTCTGCCACTGACCCTGCGGCGTCTTGATGTAGCCGGGGAGGATGTCGAAGACGCCGGCGGTGTCGGTCGCACCCTGGATGTTGGAGTGCCCGCGCAGCGCGTTTACCCCGCCCCCCGGCCTCCCGACGTTCCCGAGAAGGAGCTGCAGCATCGCCGCCGTGCGGATCATTTGGACGCCGATGGAGTGCTGGGTCCAGCCGAGGGCGTACATGATCGTTCCGACCCTCGCGGCGTTGCCCGTCGAGGTCACCACCTCGGCGACCTTCAGGAACGTCTCCTTCGGCGTGCCGCAGATCTTTTCGACCGTCTCCGGCGTGTACCGGTCGACGTGATTCTTCAGGAGCTGGAAGACGCAGTGGGGGTCCTGGAGGGTCGGGTCCTTCTTCGCCTCCCCCTTCGGGTCGAGCTGATAGGCCCAGCTCTCCCTCTTGCTGTACTGGCCGGAGGCCTCGTCGAAACCGGAGAAGAGCCCGTCCTCGAACCTGAAGTCGGGATTCACGAGGAGCGGGGCGTTCGTGTGGATCTTGACGTACTCCTCGTGGAACCGGTTGTTCGCGATGGCGTACCGGATGATGCCGAGGAGGTAGGCGATGTCCGTGCCGGACCGGATCGGAGAGTAGACGTCGGCGACGGAGGACGTCCGCGTAAAGCGCGGATCGACCGAGACGATCTTCGCGTTACGGGTCTTCTTCGCCTCGATCGCCCACTTGAAGCCGCACGGGTGGTTTTCGGCGGGATTCCCGCCCATGCAGAGGATGACGTCGGCGTTCTTGATGTCGGTCCATCCGTTCGTCATCGCCCCGCGCCCGAACGTGGCGGCCAGACTGGCCACCGTCGGGCCGTGTCAAACCCGTGCCTGCGTATCCCGGTACGGAACCCCCCACGCCGAGGCCGCCTTCCAGTAGAGGTAGTTGAACTCGGTCGTGTCGGTGCAGCCGCCGATCATCGCCATCCCGGGGTTCCGGTTGACGACCTGTCCCTTCGCGTTCTTCGCCACGAAGCAGCGGTCGCGCGTCTCCTTGACGTGCCGGGCGATCTTAGCGATCGCCTCGTCCCAGGAGATCTCCTCCCACTTGTCGGAGCCGGGGCGGCGCACCTGCGGCTTCCTGAGGCGGTTCGGGCTGTTGATGTCGTCCCGGAGCGTCGACCCCTTGGGGCAAAGAGTGCCTCGATTGATCGGATGGTCCGGATCGCCCTCGACGTGGACGACCGCGGGCGTCGCGTTCTTCGCCTTGTCGCCCAGGGTGTGGATGATGACGCCGCAGGAGACGGCGCAGTAGGGGCACGTGCTTCGGGTCTCGGTGGTGCGGGAAACCTTGAACTCGCGCATCTCCGCTTGCGCATCGTGGAGATCGAAGCCCAGGGCGACACCGCCTCCCACCGCTCCGGCCTTCAAAAGACCGCGACGGGAAAACCTCATGGGCGTCCTCCTTGTTCCCCCCTCAGGGATCGAACCGAAATCTAGCATCGTTCTCAACAATCGAGTAGATGTTAATGCGGTGCGTTACGGCACAGTTCAGGAGACCCGCTCGGGGCCCGTATAGACGTTGAACCGGTCCCCCCGGAGGAAGCCGACGAGCGTCATGTCCGTCTCTTCCGCCAGGGCGACGGCCAGGCTCGTCGGCGCCGAGACCGCGCAGACGATCCGGATCCCCGCCAGCGCGGCTTTCTGGGCGATCTCGAAGCCGAGCCTCCCCGAGATGAGAAGGATGGGCGGCACGGGACGCCTCTCGCGGAGGGTCGCGCCGATGGCCTTGTCGGTGGCGTTGTGCCGGCCGACGTCCTCGCGGCAGACGACGAGCGACCCGTCGGCCGCGAAGAGACCGGCCGCGTGGAGGCCCCCCGTCGACCGGAAGATCGCCTGCTGCCTGCGAAGCTCATCGGGAAGGGCCGCCAGCAGCTCGGCCGGGACGACCGGCCCGCCTCGCTCCCCCTCCCCTCGCCGCCTCCGGGCCGCCGCCGCGAGCTCCCCCACCCGCTCGATCGAGATGTCGCCACAGACGCCGCAAGCCGACGTCACGGCCATGGCGCCCCGGCGCAGGGGACGCCCTTCGCCGGCGCGCGCGGAGATCGTGACGAGCACGACGTTCCGGGCGAGCTCCGGGGCGATCCCGGGGTCGTCCGGGCGGGAGACGTCGAGAAGGTCGTCGGCCGACTCGAGAACCCCCTCGCCGAAGAGGAGGCCGGCCGCCAGGTCCTCGTCGTGACCGGGCGTCCGCATCGTGACGACGAACCGGGCGGCCTCGGCGCTCAGGCCCTGGCGGAGCCGGATCTCGAGCGGCTCCTCGACGACGAGGGCGTCCTCCGCAAACGATGCACGGCTCCCCTCGCGGCGGCGGACCAGGACGCGAACCGACCCCGCGCGTTCCTTACCCGGCACCCGGAAATCGTAGCAGCCGAAGGAAGACGCCTCAGGGCCTGCGGGAAAGGATCTTGAGAATCTCCTTCAGCTCGGCGAGGGCCTTCGGAATCCGCGGGTCGGACGCGGCGGGCGGAGCGGCGCTGGCCGGGAGCGGGGCGCTCGGGGCCGGAGCGGCCTCGCCAGGGAACGGAAGCTCCGTCATCTCCGGCGCGGCTCTCGATGTCCTTCCCTTCGCCTCCCTCTCCTTCGGCTTCGGCGGCTCCGGCGGCGGTGCCGCCTCGGGCCCCTTCCCGCCCAGCTCGGCGTCGATCTTCTTCTTCGCCCCCGCGATCGTGTACCCCTCGTCGTATAGGAGCTTCTTGATCTGTTCGATGAGCCGGAGCTCCCGCAGGGAGTAGGTCCGTGGTCCGGTCACCGTCCGATCGGGGGCGAGGCCCGGGAATTCCGACTCCCAGTAGCGGAGGACGTACGGCTGGACGTCCGCGATCCGGCAGACGTCGCCGATCTTGTACCGCGGCTCCGCGCCGCCGGCTCCGGCCGGCGGGGGACCCGGGTTCTGGGCTTCGGGCATCCGGGACACCGCGCCCATTTTAAGCACAGGAAGGGCCTTCCGAGAGGCTCAATCGCTCCTGACGACCTCGAACCGGACCGGCACTCCGTCGAGAGGGAACGCTTCGCGGAGCCGGTTCTGGAGGTACCGCTCGAAGGCGAAGTGGAGCTTCTCCGCCCGGTCGGCGAAGAGGCGGATGAGCGGAGGCCCGGACCGGACCTGGACCACGTAGCGGATCTTCAGCTCCCTTCCCGACCGCCCCGCCGGCGACTGCCGCTCGAAGGCCCTTCGGAGGAGGCGGTTCAGCTCTCCCGTCGGAAGGCGCGTGGCGAAGCGGGAGGCGACTGCGTCCACCTCCGGCAGGATTCTCCCGATGCCGCGGCCCGTCTTCGCGGAGACAGGAAGGAGGGCCCGGCTCCGTGTGAAGACGAAGCGGCGTCCCACCTCGTCGCGAAGGCGCCGGACCGATTCGGGTTCCTTCTCGATCAGGTCCCACTTGTTCGCGACGAGAACGAGCGCCCTCCCGGCCTCCCCGGCATAGCCGGCGATGTGGGCGTCCTGCGCGGCGACCCCTGCGGCTGCATCCAGGACGACCACCGCCACCCGTGCCCGCTCCAGGGACTGCCGCGCGGCCACGATGGCGAGTTTCTCGGCCGAGTCGGTCGTCCTCCCCTTCCGACGAAGCCCGGCCGTGTCGACGATAAGGTAGGAGCGGCCTCGCGCGGTCAGGAGGACGTCGACCGCGTCGCGCGTCGTTCCCGGAACGTCCGAAACCATGACCCGATCGGCGCCGACGAGAGCGTTGACGAGGGAGGACTTCCCGACGTTCGGGCGGCCGATGATGGCGACGGACAGCGGGTCGGTCCGCGTCCGGGGGTCGATGTCGGGCGGGATCCGGGCTTCGATCAGCGCGTCGAGATCGTCCTGGCCCGCGCCGTGGAGCGCCGAGACCGGCACGACGTCCGGAAAGCCGAGCTCGTGCGCCTCGCCGGCGGACGCGGCGGCCGCGCGCGTGTCGGCCTTGTTCCAGACGGCGACGACCGGCTTTCCGAGCGTCCGGAGCTTCGCGGCGACCCGCCGGTCCTCGGGGAGGAGGCCCGCGGCGCCGTCGAGAACGAGGAGCAGGAGGTCAGCGTCACCGACCGTCGCGAGGGCCCGCCGGCTCGTCCAGGCGGCGAACCCTTCTGCGGCATCGAGGTCGAGTCCGCCGGTGTCCATGAGCAGGTAATGCCGCCCTCCCGAAGTCGCTGCGGACGCCTCGAGAGCATCGCGGGTCATCCCCGGCCGGTCGTGAACGAGAGCCCGGCGGCGCCCGAGGAGTCGGTTGAACAGGGC
Source organism: Acidithiobacillales bacterium (assembly GCA_050258155.1). Classification (GTDB taxonomy): domain Bacteria; phylum Acidobacteriota; class Thermoanaerobaculia; order UBA5066; family UBA5066; genus DAOMFB01. The sequence goes on along the minus strand of JBLMYG010000033.1, from coordinate 3,619 downwards.
GCTCTTGCCGACGTTGGGCCGGCCGACGATCGCCACGCGAAAGGCCCCGTTCATCTTCGTCGCGACCCCGGCTTCCCCGGCCGGCCCCGTTGCAGCGCCCCCACGCGGCTCCTCCGGCGCGGACCGGCCGACGCGCCGGCCGGCGTGAAGTCGAGCGTCCGCCGCTCCGCGTCGGCCCGGGCGAGCTTCACCCGGAGCCGGTCGCCGAGGCGGTAGACCCGGCCGAACTGCGATCCGACGAGCTGGTGGCCGACCTCGTCGTACCGGTAGAAGTCGTCCTCGAGGCTGCTGATCGGGACGAGGCCGTCCACGTAGATCGCGTCGAGCGTGACGAAGAGGCCGAAGCCGACGACCGCGGTGACCCAGGCGTCGAACTCCTCGCCGACATGGTCCTTCAGGTAGACGAACTTCTTCCACGCCACGGCCTCGCGCTCAGCCGACTCCGCGCGCCGCTCCCTGTCGGAGCACTGGACCGAAGCCCCCTTGAGCCATCGCGTCCGTCCTTCCGCTTCCTCCGCCGCAGGGGCGCGGCGGGCGGCGAGCCACTCGACGAGCGCCCGGTGGACCAGGAGGTCGGGGTACCGCCGGATCGGCGACGTGAAGTGCGTGTAGTACGGCGCCGCCAGCGCATAGTGGCCGCGGCACTCCTCGGAGTAGACCGCCTTTCGCTGGGCGCGGAGGACGAGGTCCGAGACGAAGCGCTCCTCCGGCGTCCCTGCAGCCCGGTCGAGGATCGCCTGAAAGACCGCCGGCCGGACCTCCTCCTCATCCTCCGGAATGTCGTAGCCGAGCGGCCCGAGCACGGTACGGAGGTCGACGAGCCGGCTCTCGTCGGGGCGGTCGTGGACGCGATAGGGCGCCGGGGTCGGGACGAAGAGGAGGTGCTTCGCAACGGCCCCGTTCGCCGCGATCATGAACTCCTCGATCAGCCGGTGCGCCTCGTTCCGTACCGCCTTCGCGATGGCGACGATGTCCCCCGTCTCCCCGAGAATGACGTCGGCGTCGGGGAGGTCGAAATCGAGCGACCCCCGCGCCTCGCGCCTTCGACGAAGAAGCTGCGCCGCGCGTTGCGCGACACGAAGCATCGCGGCAACCTCAGGGGAGATGAAACCGCCGCTTATCTCATATGCGGCGGCTGCTGAGGCAGCCGCCGATATTGGAAAAGCTGCTCCCGGCTGGCCGGCGTCAAGGGCGCGCGCCGCGCGCCGCGCAGCGGTCTCGGACCCTTGACTCCGGCCAGCCGGGGGCTCACGGTCTCTCTCTTTCCTTTCTCCTTCTAAGAAATCCCCCGGTCGTTCTCCCTCAAGAAATCTTCCGACTTGCGCGTAAGTCAGCCGTGCCTTCGACTTGATGAGGCTCCTTGCGAACTCCGCTCGGACCGTCTCGCCGCTCACGTCGAGCGTCAGGATCGCCGAAACGGTCCGCCGCTCCTCCGCCGGGCGGAGAGAGCAGAGGTCGTTCGAGAGCCTCTCGGGAAGCATGGCGAGGGCGCGGTCGGGGAAGTAGACCGACGTTCCGCGCTCGAACGCCTCGGCGTCGAGCGCGCTCCCGGGTACGACGTGGTGCGAGACGTCGGCGATGTGGACCCCGACCCGGAAACCGCCTTCGGGGATTTCTTCCGCCTCGATGGCGTCGTCGAAGTCGCGGGCGTTCTCGCCGTCGATCGTGACGATCGTCCGGCCCGTGAAATCCGCGCGCGCGGCGCGCTCGTCGTCGCCGATCGCGCCCGAGGCCGCCTCTGCCTCGCGCAGGGCTGCCTCGGGATGGACGCGCGGCAGCCCCCACTTGCGCGCGACGACCTCCACGTCGACGCCCGGCTCCCCCTCGAAGCCGATCGTCGCGATCACCTCCGCGAGGGCGAGGCGCTTGTCGTCCGGGTACGCGAGGATCCGCGCCTCCACGAAGATCCCCTCCGGGGCGCCGAGGTCCTTCCCGTCCGGAACGCGGAGCCGCGCGTCGATCTTCCGGTCGAAGGGGACGACGAACGTCCCGTCCGGCCCGCGGACGAGCTTTCCGACCACCGTATCCCGGCGCCGGACGATGACCTTGACGACGGCGCCCCTCACGGGATGGGAGCGGCCGGCGGCGCGCCCCTTCCGCCTCGCCGGCTTCTCGAGACGGACGATGACGACGTCGCCGTCGAGGGCGCTACCAAGGTGGCCAGGCCTGATCGGGATGTCGGGAACGCCCGGCTCACCCGACAGGACGAACGCCCGCCCCTCTCCCCGGAGAGCGAGGGCTCCCGCAGCAAAGTCGGTGTTCTCGATGAGGGAGAGCCTCTCGCCGCGGACGCGCACGACGCGTCCTTCCCGCTCGAGCCCCGCTAGGGCCGCGCGCAGCGCGGCCGTCTCCTCATCGCCGGCGCCCGCCCCGAGAACCTTTCGGGCGAGGTCCGAGGTGGTGAGGATGCGGGATCCGCGGGGGCGCAGGGCCTCGACGATCCGTTCGGAAAGGGGGCGGGAGCTCATAGGATTGGTGCGAAAGGGGGGACTCGAACCCCCACGGCCGGGTAAGGGCCACAAGGTCCTGAGCCTTGCGCGTCTGCCAGTTCCGCCACTTTCGCGCCGGAGGCCGGGAGGGGCGCAGGATAGTCGCGCCGGCCGAGGCGCGTCAAATCCGCGGTGCGGTCCGCTCGGCCTCCGGCGGGGGCCGGCGCGCTCCGCTCCGCTCACGGGCGGCCACGAAGGCCCCGATCCGTGCCTGATCCGTCTCGGGCATCTCGACGAAGCGGATTCCGAACGCCGGGTGAAGAAGGTCCAGCTCCATCGTCCTTCGGACGACCCGCCCCGTCGCCCGGACGGGCTCGGGATCGCCGGGCAGGAAGAACTCGACCTCCACCGTCCGGCCGATGACGAGCGGGAACTCGGCCTCCATCAGGATCCCGTTCGACGAGACATTCAGCGTCTTCCCCGCCAGCACCGGTCCGCCGGCCTTCGGGTCGCGGACGCGCGCGGGGGTGTTCAGCTCCCGCCGCGCCGGGATGACCGTCAGGCGCCGCGCCTTGTCCAGAAGCTCCTCCGGCGGGAAGGGGGCGAGGATCACGTCGTTGATCGCCGCCGCGAGAAGGTCGCCCATTTCCGGTTGACCTGCGGGGACGACGAGCATCATCGAAACGAACCGCCAGAAGCTCCGGGCCCTCAGGCGCTGCGCGAGGGGGACGGCGCCGTCGGGCGGGATGGCGACGTCGAGGATGACGAGGTCAGGAGGGATTCCCGCCTCCAGGGCGAGGAGCGCCTCCAGATCCTCCACGTGCGCGACCAGGTACCCCCCTCGCTTCAGGATCGAAGCGACGCCGCGAAGCGGCCCGTCGGGAAGGCCACCGATCGCAACGCGCTTCTCGCGTTCGGACAGGATGCTGGATCTCGGGAAGATCTCCGTCACGCTGTCGTCTCCCTGGCGGTGGTCTCCTGCCGGACCGTGATCGAGCCGGCGGCGATCCGCCTCCCGTCCGCGCCGAAGACCGCCGCGTCGAACTTGACGACCGCGCCCATTCGGCCGGCGACGGCGACGCGAACGGTGAGGGCGTCGCCCGGCTCCGGAGCGCACTCAACCAGCACGCCCGAGAGGCCCGCGAGAACGCCGCCGAGGGCCGGTTCGGGCCCGGCGCCTGACAGAAGGA
>JBLMYG010000032.1:0-3944 GCA_050258155.1 Acidithiobacillales bacterium | reverse complement strand
GCCGCCACCGTGCATGACCTGCTGCCGCCCCGATTCGACCGGCCGGCTCCGGCCCGCCTCTTCGTGGTGATCTATGGCGCCCTCGGCCTCGCCGTGGCGCTCGCGCTGCCCGATCTGATCGAGACGTTCCGTCTCGGCTACACCCTTTTCGCTTCGGGCCTGATCCTCCCCACCCTTCTCGCTTTCGTGCCGAGGATCCGGATCCGGCGCGGCTTCGCCGCGGCCGCCATGTTGGCAGGCGCCGCCGCCGCAATGGCGGAGCGCTTCCTCCGGCTCACCGGCGTCGATCCGGTCCTTCTCGGCACCGGCGCCAACGCGGCCGTTCTGGCCGCCGCACTTCTCGCGAGAAGAAGGCCCTAACGCGGAGGAGGCGCGGCGCCGCCGAGGCAGATCCGGAGCGCAGCCGCCACGACCGCATCCCGCGAGACCACCGACGCCTCCCTTCCGGAGGCCTCCCTCGCCGCCAGATGCGCTCCGTCGACGAGGGTCACGATGACGCGGGCGGCGACGTCCGCTTCGAGAGCGGGCGGCACGCCGCCGTTCCCCATCCCGGAGATCGCCCGCGAAAGCAGCGCCACGCGAGCGTCTTCCGTCCCGCCGACCGCCCCGGCGGGTGTTCTCGGGCCTCCCAGGCGGTCGAAGAGCGAGAGGCGCGCGAGCGCGGGGTGCGACTCGCCGAAGTCCCAGAGCTGGCCGACGAGCCGGGCGAGTCGATCGGAGGGTGGACCCGTCGGCTCCGGCGCAGGGAGCCGCCCGGAGATCGCCTCCTCGAGGACCGCCCGGTAAAGCCCCTCCTTGTTTCCGAAGTGATAGTGGAGGGTAGCGACGTTGACCCCCGCCTTGGCGGCGACCTGCCGCGTCGTGGCCCCGGCAAAGCCGGCCGCGGCGAAGCTCTCCTCGGCAGCCCGCAGGATCTCGCGACGCGTCTCGGCGGGGTTGCCGTCACGGGGACGGCCGACAGCCCTCTGCCCCATCAAGCCTCCTTCCGCTCGCCGCGGCGATTCGGATTCCTGCCCCAGGGGGCCATCTCCCCGGGCCGTACTACGCTCTGCAGCGTGGGTGCCTCCGTCTCCTCCCGGATGGTCCGGCCGGCCGGAGAGGGAGATCTTCCGAAAGGGGCGGCCGACCTCCGGCACGCCCTCCTGACCGACCCCGATGGAGTCTTCGCCGCCTGCGGGGAGGGGACGGTGGCGGCCGGCATCGCTGCGGGCGTTGTCCGAGGCGACGTCCTCACGGTCGTCCATTTCGAGGTGGCGCGGGAGGCGCGCGGACGAGGCATCGGATCGGCGCTCTGGGCGGCGGTCCGGTCGTACGGCGTCTCCCGGGGGGCGCGCACGGTCGAGTTCGTCCGGCCTGCGGATGAGGCGACCCTCGGATTCCTCCTCAGGGCCGGGCTCCCCGTCCGGGGTGTCGCCCTCCGCCTTCGGGCGGAGTCGCACCGTGCCCTGGCCGGACCGGAGGTCCCGCTGACGCCGATGCAGCCCGGCCCGGCCCTGACGGGCTGGGTCGCCGATCTCGACCGCGAGACGCGGGGCTTTCCCCGGAGCGTCGACTGGAGTGTCTGGTCCCGCTCCGGGTCGGAGCTCTTTGCGGCACGCCGGCGCGGGCGACCCGTGGCCATCGGGGCGCTCACCCTCTCGCCGGAGCATGCGAGTCTCGGTCCCGTCGCCGCAGCCACGCCCGAAGCGGCGTCCGAGCTCGTTCTCGCCCTCGCCGCGAAGGCGCTCCGGCACGGCACCGCCCGGATCGAGGTGACGCTTCCGTCCGAGGCGCGGCTTCCTCTGGCGGAGGCCCTCCGCGCCGGCTTCCGGCTGGCCGGGAGCTTCCCGCTTCTCGCAGGCCGCAGCCGGGGAGACCTCCGCAGATACGCCGCCTCGCCCACGGCCTTCTTCTGAGGCGAAAGCTCCGCTCACTACGGAGGGGTGGCATCGCCTTGCACGCTCGCCTCGCCGCCCCTTCTAGGGGACAATCGCCACCTTCCGGGGAGGAGACCATGAACATCCGCCGCCTTGCCGCAGCAGCCGCCTCTCTCGTCATCCTCGCCGCCGCTCCTCCGGCCCGGGCCGTCGACACCCCGGTGACCTCCCAGTGGCTCGTGACCTCGGCCAAAGCCACTGGAAAGAACGGGGAGAACTTCGTCTCGTCGCTTCGCATCGTGAACGGCACGACGAACTCGGCCACGGTCGACATAACGTTCTATCCGCGGGTCGACTTCAACAAGACGACGGCCTCGGCGCCCGGCGACAACTCTGCGAATGCCATGAAGCAGACCGTTACCGTGGGCGCCGGCCAGACGCTCGCCATCGACGACGTCCTCTTCACGCTCTTCGGGATCACCTCCACGAGCGCGTCGGGGGGCCTCGACGTCGAGTCCAAGAGTCTCAACGCTCCTGTTTCGGTCCTCTCCCAGACGCTCGTCACGAACGCAAAGGCGGCCGACGGGACGCCGGGAACGTACGGCTTCGCCATCCCCGGGCAGGTTCCCGACAACGCGGTCGCCACAGGCGATACCGGCTACGTGCCGTACCTGTCGAGCGCCACGCCTGCCATGATCGCCGCCAGACAGGGCTACCGGTCGAACCTCTTCCTCCAGACGATGAACTCCGACGGAGACACGGTCCTGAACGTCAGGCTCCTGAAAGGGGACGGAAGCACGATCGGCTCGCAGGACGTCACGCTCGGGAAGCTCGTCCAGACCCAGATCAACGGGATCGCCGACTACTTCGGCTACAACGACTCGAACACCAACCTGACGGCGGTCATCACGGTCAAGAGCGGAGGGCCCGTCTTCGTCGGCGCCTCGGTCAACGACAACGCGACCGGCTCGCAGATTTACGCCCCGCCGACGAAGGCCTGGTCTCCGCGGGACGCCTCCTTCGGCCTCCTCCTCGGCGACGGCGGCTACGGTTTCGCGGGCCGCCTGGACATCAAGCCGGACGGCACGACCGACTTCCTGACGGCCGAGCCGGTCATCGACAACTGCGGGGGGACCCCTTCGAGCCCGAACCCTACCGCGTTCTTCATCCAGGCGGGCGGGTCGGATTCGTTCAACAACACCACCTTCACCCTCAACGGAGACGGGTCGACGTCCTTCAACGGAGGCGACGACATCTCGACCTGGACGGGGGGCTTCGTCATCAACGAGGACGGCTCCATCCAGGGCAACATTGCTTATTCTCTGAGGAATAGTTGGCGTTGCACGCCGGGGCCGGGCTGCTGCCCGGGCGCGAACGTGACCACCCTGTTCATCGGGCGGAAGGTCACGGCCTATGGGTTCTTCTAGCGCCCGAGTCTTTCTTATCGCCGCCCTCATCCCCGTCGGGGCGGCGGGATCTCTTCTCGCGGCAGACGTCTACGGCAGACCGCTCCGCGGGCTCACGGCGGTCCCCGTCCGCGAGGCCGTCACCGAGCCGGAGCGCTTCGCCGGGCTCGACATCCGTGTCACGGGACCGAACGCCGGCTCCGATGTGAGGCCGGTGCTGAAAGAGGGAGACGCCGTTCTTCCGATCCTCACGGACGGCTCGTTCACCCTTCCCGCGAAGCTCGACGGTATGACGCTGACCGCCGAAGGATCTCTCCGGAAGAAAGAAGGCGACATCGTCTTCGTCGCGACCGGCGTGGAAGTCACCCGATGAAACGGGCGCCGGCCCTGCTCGTCGTTGGCGCCCTTGCCCTCGCGATTTCCGGTTGCCGACGGATCGAGGAGACGCGCTTCCTGAACTTCGACCCGGAGACGGCGGCCGGTCATCTCGTCTCCGGCTGGTCCGGATGGGAGAAGACGCCCCAAGGCGACACCTTCGTCTGGGCGACGGCCCGCGAGGCGCTCCTCAAGGTCAGGAACGACGGGGGCAGCGACCGCGTCGTCCGCCTCCGGGCGTGGAGCTTCGACTGGCCGGGCGCGCCGGAGCAGACCGTGACGCTCTTCGTGAACGGCACGCACATCG
>JBLMYG010000031.1:0-5488 GCA_050258155.1 Acidithiobacillales bacterium | reverse complement strand
AGCCAGAGGGCTTTCGGAGCCCTCTCGCGTCCTCGGGCGCGGCGCGCAGCGGATCGCTCCACGCCAATGAAGCGATAGTCACGGCCTCCGCCGCTCTCGCGCCCCAGCGCCTCGACCATCGCTTCCAGGAGTTCCCCTTCGCCCGCGCCGACATCCACGACGTCGATCGGCCCCCCCAGAGCCGTGCGCGTCGCCCGGGCGACACGAGCGAGGCAGCGGGCGAAGGCCGGATGCCACGAGGGGGCGGTGATGAAGTCCCCGCCCCGCCCGACCCGCCCCGCGCGTTCGTAGTAGCCGCCTTCGGGGTCGTAGAGGGCCAGCTCCTGGAAAACGTCGAAGCGGACCGGCCCCTCCCTCCGGATTCGCGTCGCGATCCGCTTCGCGAGCTCGTTCATGCCCGTCGAGGCTATCAGCGCCCCGGTTAATATCGGGGCTTCAAGGAGGACGCGACGTGCCGTACACCGTCGATGTCCGCGAGGGTTCCACCGTCATCTCTCTCTCGGCAAAGACCCGCGAGGAGTTCGTCCGCGACCTCGTGACGTCCCTCCTCGAGGCGGCTTACGGGGCGCACCCCGAGGGGGCGGCAGCGGGACGCGTCGTTCCGATCCAGGCAGCCGGCGCCGACGAAGCACAGATCCTCGCGCACCTCGCCGAGGGCACGCTCCGGGCCGTCCGGGAGACCGCCGGCAAGCTCCTGCCGCCGCGCTGGATTGCCCTCGACGAAGGGCGTGTCACGGCGGTCCTGCCGGTCGTCGACAACGGCGGCCCTCCGCCGCGCCTCACGGCCCGGTCGACGTCGCTGGAGCGTCCGCTTCCGGAGCTCCGGGCCAGGCTGGAGCTCGCTGTCTCCTAGGGCCGCGCGGCGGCCGCTTCTTTCCGGGCCTTCTCGAGATCGGCCGCCATCATCATCGCGACGAGCCCGTCGAAGTCGACGCGGGGCGACCAGCCGAGCGCGCGGCGCGCTTTCGTGGCGTCGCCGAGGAGGACATCGACCTCTGCCGGGCGGAAATAGCGCGGATCCACCGAGACACGGACGCGCCCCGTCGCGGCGTCCACCCCCTTCTCGTCGAGGCCGCTCCCCCTCCAGCTGAGCTCGATACCGGCCTTTCCGAACGCCCTCTCGCAGAACTCGCGGACGGAATGGACCTCGCCGGTCGCCACCACATAGTCGCCGGCCGCCTCCTGCTGGAGCATGAGCCACATCGCCTCGACGTAGTCGCCCGCGAATCCCCAGTCGCGGCGCGCGTCGAGGTTCCCGAGATAGACCGTCTCCTCGAGGCCGTGCACGATCCGGCCGACGGCGCGCGTGATCTTGCGCGTCACGAAGGTCTCGCCCCGCCGCGGGGATTCGTGGTTGAAGAGGATTCCGCTCGAAGCATGGAGGCCGTAGGCCTCGCGGAAGTTGAGCGTGATGAAGAAGGCGTACACCTTGGCGACGCCGTACGGGCTCCGCGGGTGAAACGGCGTCGTCTCGCGCTGCGGCGTCTCGGCGACCTTTCCGAACATCTCCGAGGACGAGGCCTGGTAGAAGCGCGGCCGGAGGCCCACTTCGCGGATCGCCTCCAGGAGGCGTGCCGTACCGACGGCCGTCACCTCCGCCGTGTACTCCGGGATGTCGAAGGAGACCTTGACGTGGCTCTGCGCGCCGAGGTTGTAGATCTCGTGCGGCTCCACCGTCCTGAGAACGTGGTTGAGCGACGAGGCGTCGTTGAGGTCCGCGTAGTGGAGGATCAGCCGGCGGCCCGCGGCGTGCGGGTCCTGGTAGATGTGGTCGATCCGCTCGGTGTTGAAGGACGAGGAGCGGCGGATGATCCCGTGCACCTCGTACCCTTTTCCGAGCAGAAGCTCGGCCAGGTAGCTCCCGTCCTGCCCCGTGATCCCCGTGACCAGCGCGCGTTTTCTATCCACCGGTCGCAGTCTCTCACGGCGCCTCGCCCCCGCGCCGGAGTCCGGCAAGAAGGAGGAGAACGGTCGCCGTCAGGGCCGCCAGCGACGTCACGAGGCCGGCCGTCACCCATCGGTCGCCGTAGGCGAGCAGCACGTGGTGTCGGCCGGGCGGCACCGAAAGTCCGGAGAGTGACAGGTCGACGCGAACGAGCCGAGCCGGCACTCCGTCGAGAAGCAGGCTCCAGCCGTCGTCCCACGTCTGGTTGACGGCAACGAACGTCGCATGCGGCCCCGCGCCCTCCACGTCGAACGCGATCCGGCCCGGGACCGACTCCGTCAGCTCGACGCGCCCTTTGGACACCTCGCCCGGGGCGAACCCGAGATCGGCCGGGTCCACGATCGCGGTCGAGGCGACGTCGGGTCCCAATCGTCTTGCAGCGTCCTGCCACTCGCGTTCACCGGAAGCGGGAACCAGGCGGGAAACGCAGAAGACGAAGGGGCGCGGATCCCGCACCCGGACGAGCAGAAGCGGCCCCTCCGGACCGACCGGAAGCCGGTCGCCGACGCGGCCGGAAAGCCCGGGTCGGAAGCGGAGGACCGCCGAGACACCTCGCCGCGATAGGAGCGGCCCGAAGAGCGACGGGTCGTCGCGAATCGCCTCGAAGAACCGCTCGGTCGCCCGATGGCTCCACCGGAGCTCCGTCAGGTCGTAGTCGGCTTCCAGAGTGGTGGGGATCCCCCACTGGGCCGGGATCGGAGGCTTGCAGATTCCCGTCGTCGTCCCGAGCACGGGATCCCACGCGGCGAGATGAAAAAGGGGACCGGCGGGCTTCCACGGAACGAGGGGAGCCAGGAACGGCGGAACCGCCGTCAGGGCCACGACCGGCTTCGTCGGGACGAGGGGGCGCCCGGCGAGGACGAGATCGGCGGCCGTCAGCAGCACTATCCAGGTCACGCGGCGTGCAAGGCCAAGAAGAGCCAGCCCGCAAGCCGCGACCAAGCCGATCCGCACGGAATCGCTGGCTGCCACGGAAGCCCACGAAGCGGCGATGGCCGGCGAGATCCCGTGCCGGACCCACTGGTCGCTCCCCCCGAGGGCGTCCAGCGACAGGAGGGCGAGGCCGGCGCACGTGGCGACGATCCCGACGAGCGCGAGGCCGCGGCCGAGGCTCCGTCGGATGTCGGCCCGCCCCCGGACCACTCCCTCGAAGGCGAATGCGGCGAGGACCGTCGTCGCGAAGGCCGACAGCAGGAAGAATTTCTCAGGGTACCGAAGCCCGCTCATTCCGGGGACGATCGAACGGACCAGATGCCAGAGCGGGAGATGAGTGCCGACGGCCAGGAGAACCCCCAGAGCCGCCGTGGCGAGCCACACGCCGAGCCTTCGGATGTCACGGACCACCGCCGCGACGGCCAGGAGCGTCACGAGAAGCCCGGGGTAGATGGAGTAGAGAAAAGGGTAGTTCCGGCCGGGATAGAGCGCACCGCCCCAGTACCAGCGCTCGTCCACTGACGAGACGTGTCCGAGAAGCCGGGGAGCCACGAGCTCGAGCAAGCGCACGGGCGGCAGCGACCAAACGCCGGCCGCTGCCTCCGAGAGCCCGCCGGCCCGAACCGTCTTCGACGCGTGATGAAGGCCTGGTAGCAACGTCACGGCACCGAGCGCCGCGCCCAGGAAAAGGCCTGCCAGCAGCCTGGGAAGCCGACGGCGCAGCTCTTCGGCATCGACCCCGGGGACAACGTGAGCCAATGCGGCGGGGAGAAGGACGCCGGTCATCAGAAGCGTCGATGGCTCGCCCGCAACGCATTCGAGGCCGAGCGTCAACGTCAGGCCGGCCATGTCCGACCGCCGGCCGCCCTTCAGGACCCGAACCCCGAAGGCGAGAACCGCGGGAAGAACCGCGATCGAGAAAAGGATCGGGAGGAGGTTCGTCGTGGAAAGGGTGTAGCCCCCGACCCCCCAGGCCAGCCCGCCGATGACCGCTGCCTCGAACCCGAGGCCGAAGGCGCCCAGCAGGAAGAACATGGAGAGGGCCGCGGCCAGAAGGGCAAGGAGAACCTGGAGTCGAAAGGCCCAATCGAACGGGAGGATGAAAAAGAGCGTGGAGAGCGGATGAAACAGTTCGTGCTCCGGGTTGGCAGCGAAAGGCTGGCCCGAAGCAAACATCGGATTCCAGAGAGGCAGCCCCTCCGAGGCCCGCGTGAGCGGCTCGATAAGGGACTTTGCCGGCCGGTAGTACCCCGCGAGGTCCCGCTCGCAGAAGGTCTCCCCGCGAAAGATCGCCCGCGGGGCGAGCGCGATCTCGCAGGCGGCAACCAGAACAAGGAAGAGACCGGTCCGACGCCCCCGGATTGTCGTGTTCACCGGCAACAAGTCTGACAGAATCCGTCGACCGCCCGCGACGTCCGCCGCAGGCGGAGTCGACGTCGAACGAGGGTCGCGCCGCCCGGACAGCGAAAGGCCCGGGCTCTTGGCCCGGGCCCTTCAAACTTCCCGGCAGCGACCTACTCTCCCACGCAGTTTCCCGCGCAGTACCATCGGCTCCGAGGGGCTTAACGGCCGTGTTCGGAATGGGAACGGGTGGAGCCCCCTCGATATGGCCACCGGAAACTCGGTTTCCTGCTTCCGGACAGAATCGGGCGACCTGCGAGCTCTCTTCGATTCGCGCTTCAAGAATTTTATGGCCAAGCCGCACGGACGATTAGTACCGGTAAGCTTCACGCCTCGCAGCGCGTCCACACCCGGCCTATCAACGTGGTCATCTCCCACGGTCCTTCAGGGGGCTTGCGCCCCGGGGAAACCTGATCTCGGGGTCGGCTTCACGCTTATATGCCTTCAGCGTTTATCCAGACCGAACTCCGCTACCCGGCGCATGCCGCTGGCGCGACAACCGGTGCACAGGAGGTTCGTCCAACCCGGTCCTCTCGTACTAGGGTCGGGGCCCCTCAAGTTTCCTGCGCCCACACGAGATAGGGACCGAACTGTCTCACGACGTTCTGAACCCAGCTCACGTACCGCTTTAATGGGCGAACAGACCAACCCTTGGGACCTTATTCAGCCCCAGGATGCGATGAGCCGACATCGAGGTGCCAAACTTCGCCGTCGATGTGAACTCTCGGGCGAAATCAGCCTGTTATCCCCAGAGTACCTTTTGTCCGATGAGCTATGGCCCTTCCACGCAGAGCCACAGGATCACTAGGTCCGACTTTCGTCTCTGATCGAGCCGTCGCTCTCACAGTCAGGCCGGCTTATGCCCTTACGCTCGACGCACAGTACCGTCTGTGCTGAGCCGACCTTCGAGCGCCTCCGTTACAATTTGGGAGGCGACCGCCCCAGTCAAACTACCCGCCTGCCACTGTCCACCGGCCGGATTACGGCACGGTGTTAGAAACCCACCAGAACAAGGGTGGTATTTCACCGCTGGCTCTGCCCGGGCTAGCGCCCAGGCTTCATAGCCTCCCACCTATGCTACACATGCCCTGCCAGAATCCAATGACAAGGTATAGTAAAGGTTCACGGGGTCTTTTTGTCCAATCGCGGGCAGGCGGCATCTTCACCGCCGCTACAGTTTCGCCGGGCTTCTTGTCAAGACAGCGCACC
>JBLMYG010000030.1:0-3446 GCA_050258155.1 Acidithiobacillales bacterium | reverse complement strand
CCCGCTCCTCCTCTCCTCGAGCCGGGTCCGGCGCCGGCCCTTCCCGAAGCGGTCATCACGCCGCAGGCCAGGGCCGCACCGCTCTTCATCCTTTTCGCCGCCTTTCTGAACTGACGCCTCGATCGACCCGTTCTCCTGCCTCCCTTTGAGGGTGGCCGTGATGAGATCGCGATCGACGAGGTGAGGTCATGCCAAGAAACTTCCTGTCTACGGAGCTCCTACCTTTCACGGGCCGCATCGGTGGCCTGTTGGCCGTCGGACTCCTACTTTCGGCCCGCGCTTCGACGGCCCGAGAGGCCACAGTTCCTTCGCCCGCCGAGACCGTTCTCTCCGGCCTCGGCGATCCCGTTCTCCGCTCGCTCGTCGGCGACGTGCTCGAGCGCAACCCGAGCGTCGCGGAAAGCCGGGCGCGGGCGAGGGCGGCGCGGCTCCGGGCCCCTCAGGCAGCGGCGCTGCCGGACCCCATGACGGGCGTCACGGGCTACGTTCTTCAGCCCCAGACGCGGGTGGGGCCGCTCTACGCGATGGTCAATCTGTCGCAGAAGCTCCCCTGGTTTGGAAAGCTCGGCCTCCGCGAGAAGGCCGCTCTGTCCAGCGCGGCGGCGCAGGACGCGCTGGTGGAAGCCTTGCGGCTGGACCTGCTGACGGAGACACGCCGCCTCTATTACGAGATCGGCTTCCTGGACGCTCACAGGAAGGTCGTCCAGGCCGACCAGACGACCCTCCAGCACTACGAGGAGCTGGCCCGAACCCGTTACATCACGGGCGCCGGCCTCGAGCAGGCGGTCATTAAGATCCAGGCGGAGATCACGAAGGACGACACCCGGCTCCTCGACATCGCCAATCGGCGGGCCACGCTCGTCGCGAGCCTCAACGCCCTCCGGGATCGCCCGCGGGAAACGGAGATCCCTCCGATCGACCTTCCCGTCCTCCCCGAGATTACTCCCGACGCTTCCGCCCTCCGGGCCAGGGCCCTGGCCCTTCGTCCGGAGGTCGCGCAGGCCGACGCGGAGATCGTCCGTGCCGGCACCTTGGTCGACCTCTCTCGCGAGGAATACAAGCCCGACGTGACCCTGGGATTGACGTACGGCATCGTCGGAAACCGCACCGATGCCCAGGGAATCGCGTCGCCGCCGCCGGACAATGGCAGCGACGACTTCGGCATCTCCGCCGGGCTCAACCTGCCGATCTGGGGACGGAAGCTCCGGGCGGGAGTGCAGGAGGCGATGGAACGACGCCTCTCGGCCGAAGAGGGAAAGCGGGGAGTCGTGACCGGCATCGACCGCACGCTGGGGGAGCTGGTGCCCCGCGTCTCGCTGACATGGGACCAGCTCCACCTGTTCCAGTCCGTCCTCGCCATACAGGCCGACCAGTCCCTCCGGTCCGCCGAATCCGGCTACTCGGCCGGGACGCTGAACTCGCTCGATCTCCTGGACGCCGAGAGAGTCCTTCTCGAGGTTCGGATCGCCACAGAGCGGGCCCGAGCGGACTACGCCATTGCGCTGGCGCGCCTGGAGGGCGCGGTCGGAGAGCCGCTCTTTTCCCAGGAGCCAGGAAGAGGGGGGCATCCATGAGCCCCCAGACTGACAACGGCGTGAAGCAGCGCCCCAAAGGGCGTCTCCGGCGCATCTTCGGCAACCTGGCGTGGGTCATGGCCGGTGTCGTCTTCACGATTCTTCTGATCGCCAACCCGCTGCATTTCCATCCGCTGGACAACTGGATCCACAGCTTCGTCAGCCGGTGGCACACCGACCACATGCAGGCCCCGCCGGCAACGAAGGGGACTCCGGGCACCACGTCACAGGGCGAGAGGAAGATCCTCTTCTATCGCAACCCGATGAATCCCGCGATCACGTCCCCTGTCCCGATGAAGGACGAGATGGGGATGGACTACGTGCCCGTCTACGCCGAGGAGAAGCAGGGCGAGAGGAAGATCCTCTTCTATCGCAACCCGATGAACCCCGCGATTACGTCTCCGGTTCCGGCGAAAGACGAGATGGGCATGGACTACGTGCCCGTCTACGCAGACGAAGGGGCCGGGGCGGCCGAGCAAGGGGCGACGGTCTCCATCGACCCGGCGGTCGTCCAGAACATGAACGTCCAGACCGAGCTGGTGACCCGGCGGGACGTGACGAGAGAGATCCGCACCGTGGGCTATCTCGACTACGACCAGCAGAAGATGGTTACGGTCACGACCAAGTACCCCGGCTGGGTCGAGAAGGTCTTCGTGAACTATCTGGGCGAGCCGGTCCGGGAGGGACAGCGCCTGTTCGAGATCTACTCGCCCGAGCTGGTCCAGACGGAGCAGGACCTAGTCACCGCGCTCGCCTTCGTCGACAAGATGAAGAACGCACCCGAGGACGCGAGGCGCCGCGCTGAGGCCCTGGTCAGCGCGGCCCGGACGCGCCTGGCGTACTGGGACATCAGCGCTTCGCAGATCGAGCGCCTGGAGGCCAAGAAGGAGGTCTTCCGCACGCTCGTCGTCACGGCCCCGGCGAGCGGTCTCGTGATGAAGAGGCTGCCCGGCCTGGAAGGGATGGCGGTCAAGCCCGGCATGGAGCTCTTCCACATCGCCGACCTGTCGTCGCTCTGGCTTTCCGTGGAGGTGTTCGAGGACCAGCTCGCCTGGCTGAAGGTGGGCAGCGTCGCGGAGATCAGCCTCAGCTACTTTCCGGGGGAGAGATTCAGAGGGCGAGTCCGGTTCATCGAGCCCCAGGTTTCCGAGAAGACGCGCACGGTGCCGTTGCGTCTCGAGGTCCCCAACCCCGACGGCCGGCTCCGCTCAGGGATGTTCGCGACCGTGCGCTTCCATCCGGTGGTCGCCCGGCGGGCGATTGCCGTCCCGTCGGTCGCCGTGCTCCGCACGGGCGAGAGGAACCTCGTGATCGTCGCGCTCGGAGAGGGGCGCTTCGCGCCGCGGACGGTCGAGCTGGGAGGCGAGGGGAACGGCTTCGTGGACGTTCTCTCCGGACTCAAGGAAGGCGATCGCGTCGCCACGTCCGCCCAATTCCTGATCGACTCCGAGTCGAATCTGCGCGAGGCGCTCCAGAAGATGATCGCGGCCAGCAAGGGCGCGGGGAAGTAGGCCCGGACCATGCTGAGCAAGGTCATCGAGTGGTCGCTCCGGAACCAGTTCCTCGTGGTGGTCGGTGCCCTTTTCGCCGTCCTGGGTGGCGTCTGGGCGATCAAGGAGACACGCCTCGACGCCATTCCGGACCTCTCGGACGTCCAGGTGATCATCTACACGCAGTACCCGGGGCAGGCCCCTCGGGTCGTGGAGGATCAGGTCACCTATCCGATCACCACCAAGATGCTCGCCGTTCCCTACGCCAAGGTGGTGCGCGGCTACTCCTTCTTCGGCTACTCGTTCGTCTACGTCATCTTCGAGGACGGGACGGACCTCTACTGGGCGCGGTCGCGGGTGCTCGAGTACCTTTCGGGGCTGG
>JBLMYG010000029.1:0-5530 GCA_050258155.1 Acidithiobacillales bacterium | reverse complement strand
GGCGCCGCAACCGATACAGCGGCCGGCATCGACGGCGGTCCTCCCCGTCTCCGTCCGGAGTGCCTCCATGGGGCAGCGCACGCGGCAGGCCTCGCAGTCCGTGCAGAGTTCCTGGTCGACGTCGGCACGGTGGTTCGACTGGATGAAGTCCGCCGGACGGAGAAAGTGCCTCGCCATCGCGAGGACACCGCAGCAGCAGCCGCAGCAAAAGCAGATGAAGAGAGGGTTCTGGGCGTTCTCAGGCTGGAGAACCAGCCCCTCCCGCTCGGCCCGGTCGAGAAGCCGCAGAGCCGCCTCCCGCGTCAGGGCCTCCCCTATCCCCGAATCGAGAACGTGCCGGGCGATCCCCTTCAGGGCGAGGCAGGTGCGCCGGACTTCGGTCTGTCGGCACGGCTGGCCGACGAGGTCCTTCCCTTGCCGGCAGATGCAATTGAGGACGGCCCACGGGCCCTGGTTCTTCCCGATCAGCCGGCGTGCGTCGTCGTACCGACCCACACGCCGCTCGGGAACGATCCGGGCGTCCACCGGGACCGTCCGCATCTGCTTCGTCCTCGGGCCGAGGAAAGCGGCGCTGAAGCCTTCCGCGATGTACTGCTCGAGGTCCCGTTGCAGCTCCGCGGTCAGCCGGTCCACCTGCATCTCGTACATGCCGATGGCGAGCATCGCCTTGGCGTATCGCTTCGTCCCGCCCGGTGCGACCAGCGCGCGGCCACCATGGATGGCGCCCTTCTCCGCGAGGCCGTCGAGAAGCGCTTCGAGCCCGTCACGCGTCCAGCGCCCGCGCGGTGCGCGCCGGACGATCCGCTCCAGCGTCTCCGGCAGGGCGGAGAGGAGGAGCGCCGCTTCGGCCTCCTCCTCGGTGAAGAGCCGCCGCAGGATTCTGAGCTCGACCCCGGAAGTCGTCGCGGGAAAGCCGACCGGCATGACGTCGAGGTGCGCGCGGAGCTTCCGGTAGACGTCGGGCGCTTCGTCCACGTCCCGCCCCCTCAGGCCGAGAGAAGCTCTGCCAGGCCGAGCGGCCCGACGATGAAAACCGGACAGGTCACGGCCTCGGCGATTTCCACGAGAAGCTCGGGTCCTACCCCCCCCTCAGGCCGGACCAGAATGACCGCGCTCGCGTCCGCGATCTCGGGAAGCATCCCGAGGCCGCCGGAGGAAGCCGACGGGACGCCCCGGCGGCGAAGCCGGATTCCGGGCGCCACGTGCGGCGGACCGACCCCTCCCGCCCTTGCGATGACGACGACCTCCGGCGTGCCGAAGGCCTGTGCGAGAAGGGCGACGAATCGGAGCGCCTCCTCCGGAACCGCGGCCGCCGGGGAGACGACGACGACCGGTCCGGCGAAGAAGCCATGGAGCCCCCCCACGAGGATGGGGGCGGGGACCCTGGCGATCAGGCTCCGGAGCGTCCCTCCCAGCCGCCGCCCCGGCGGCCCCGGGACGCTCCTCTTTCCCGCGGCGACGACGTCCGCCTCGAGAGCCGCCGCGAGGAGTTCCGGGACGACCCGACCGCGGACGACACGGAAGGACGAGGCGAGCCCCGAGCTCTCGGCGACCTCGCGCAGCGCCTCGCGCGCCCTCTCGGCCGCCACGCGGAATCTCAGCTCGATGCCGGAGATGTCGAGCCGCCGGAAGACTCCTGACGAGAGACCGGCTTCGCGCGCGAACGGGAGCCCGGCGAGGCGCAGAAGCTCGACGTCCTCGACGAAGAGGCCGATCAGGCCGGCCCCGGTGGCGATGCCGAGCCGCGCCGCGGCAGCCAGCGCGGCCCGGCTCTCCCGCGAGCCGTCGAGGGCGACCAGGATGCGCCGGGCCTTCACGCCTTCTCCTTTCCATCCTCCTCCGGCTTCGCCCCTGCCTTGGCCGCCTTCGCGAAGGCGAGAAGGCGCGCCTCGACACGGGCGTTGACGCTCCCCTCGGGAAAGCGGCCGTCCGCGCCCCGTTCGCCCGCAGGAAGCCCGGTCAGGAGCTCGATCCCCTCGTCGATCGTCCGGACGGGGAAGACGCCGAACCGCTTCGCCCCGGCAGCCGCCACGACGTCGCTCCGGAGCATCAGGTGAGGAACGTTCGCGGCCGGGATCAGGACCCCCTCCTCTCCCGTCAGCCCGCGCCTCGAGCAGAGATCGAAGAAGCCCTCGATCTTCTCGTTGACGCCGCCGATCGGCTGCACCTCGCCCTGCTGGTTCACCGAGCCGGTCACGGCCAGCGACTGCCGGATCGGGACCTCCGCGAGTGCGGACAGGAGAGCGTAAAGCTCGGCCGAGGAGGCGCTGTCCCCCTCGATGCCGCTGTAGCTCTGCTCGAGGACGATGCTCGCGGAGAGCGAGAGCGGTAGGTCGGGGAGGTACTTGCCGGCGAGAAAGCCCGTCAGCGTCAGGACCCCTTTCGAGTGGATGGGGCCGCCCATCTCGACCTCGCGGAGGATGTCGACGACCTTGCCGCCCCCCTGGCGCGCGCGCGCCGTCACGCGGGCGGCGTGCCCGAAGGACGATCCGCCGAGCGTCACGACGGCCAGCCCGTTCACCTGGCCCGTCTTGGATCCGGAGGTGTCGATGAGAAGCGTCCCCCGCGTCGTCTCCTCGAGGATCCGTTTCCGGATCCGGTCGGCGCGGCGCTCGCGCGCCTCGAGGGCCCGCTCGATGTCGGCCGCGCCCGTCGCGGCGCGGCCGGCGTCCTTCGCGAGGGTGTCCGACTCGCGCAGGAGGTCGTCGAGGTCCCGCAGCTTCAGGGAGAGCTTCTCGCCGTCCTCCGCCTTGCGCGAGGCGTGCTCGACGAGGCGCGCCACGGCCGGACCGTCGAGCGGCAGGAAGCCCTCCTGCCGCGCGAAGGCCGCCACGACGCGCGAAAAAGCCCTGACGCCCTCCTCGTCGCGCCGCACGTCCTCCTCGAAGTCGGCCGCGATCTTGAACAGGCCCGGAAACTGCGGATCGAGGTCGTGGAGGAGGTAGTAGATCGCCCGGTCGCCAACGAGGATCACCTTGAGGTCGAGCGGGATCGGCTCGGGCTCCAGAGAGGCGGTCGTCACGAGGCCGAGCGACTGTCCCGGCAGCTCGACCCGGACCGATCCGGCTCGAAGGGCCCGTTTCAGCGCGCTCCACGAGAGAGGCTGGACGAGGACGTCGAGCGCGTCGATCATGAGATAGCCGCCGTTGGCCTGATGGAGCGCACCGGGCCGGATCAAGGTGAAGTCCGTCACGAGGTTCCCCATCTGGACGAGGTGCTCGATCCGGCCGATCAGGTTCGGGAAGGTGGCGTGGTCGACGACGACGACCGGCGCGCCTTTCGTCGCCGAGTGGTCGACGAGGACGTTGACGCGATAGCGACGGAGGGCCGCGTCGACGCCCTCGAGCTGCATCGGCGGGCCGCCCCGGACGGCCGCCGGCTCGCCCTCCTTTCCCGGCAGGAAAACCTGAGCGTGGACGAGGACGTCTTCCTCGACGGAGTTCAAGTGCGACACGACGTCGGGCAGGTCCTCGAAGGTCCTTCGCGCCTCGAGGACGTGGTCGTGAACGGCCGTGCGGATCACCGTCCGGTTGAGCTCCCGGACCTTCTCCGCCGCCTCTCGCCGCCATCGCGGGACCTCCTGGATGACCTTCTCGAGCGTTCCCTGCATCTCGGCCATCGCCGTCCCGATCTTCTTTTGCTCCTCCTCGGGGAGCTTCGCGAACACCTCGGGGTCCAGCACCTCGCCATCCTTCATGGGCGCGAGCGCCATGCCGACCGGCATCCTCACGAGGTCGAGGCCGCGCTCCCGCGCCTTCCTCCGCAGCTCATCGAACGTCTTCTCCTGCCGTTCCTGCAGCTCGGCGTCGATCTCCCGCCGGCGGGCGCGGTACTCGTCGGTCTCGAAGGCGGCCGGCACGGCGGTGCGCAGCTCCTCGACGAAGCGGTCCATGGTCCTGGCCAGGGCGGCGGCGCGTCCCGGCGGGAGCTTCAGCGCCTTCGGCTTCTGGCCGCTGTCGAAATCGTGGACATAGCACCAGTCGGGGGGCGTCTGCCGGCGGAGAGCACTCTCGTCGAGGATCCGGCGGACGATCTCGTGCTTTCCGAGGCCCGCCGATCCCATGGCGTAGACATTGAAGCCCTCCCCCGACATCCGGAGGGCTAAGCCGATCGCGTCCCCGGCCCGTTCGTGCCCCGGGATGCCCGCCGGCCCCGCGAGGTCGGCTGTCGTCGAGAAGTCGAACCGGGACGGATCACACGAATTTCGCAGGCGTTCTGGCGGCAGTGGCTCACTCATCGCCTCAATCTTGCTCTTTCTGGCAGGCCCGCCCATGGTGAAGATGTCCCAGAAGCGTCAGGACGATGCCCCGAGGAACGGACTGACGGCCCGGAGGGAGCCGTGGCGACGGCCGTGTTTCGGAAAGGACGAGATCCTTGTCAAAGCACGCTACTCGTACCTCAGCGCCTCGGCCACGTTCAGCTTCGAGGCCCGCCGCGCCGGAAGAGCCGAGGCGAGAAGGACGAGGAGCATTCCGGCGACGAAAATGCCGAGAAGATGGAGCGGCTCCGGCCGGAACGGCATCCACGACAGGTAGTAGATCTTCGCGATCTCCGGTGGAAAGCGGACGAGCCGGAAGCGGGTCAGGACGGCACAGACGACCACTCCGAAGCCGATGCCGAGGAGGAGCCCTGCCCCGCCGAGAGCGGCGCCGGCGAGGCGGAAGGTTCGCTGGATGACGCGAGGCGGAGCCCCGACGGCCGCAAGGACGCCGACGTCGCGCGTCTTCTCGGCGAGGAGGACGACGAGCGAGGAGACGACGGTCCCCGACGCCACCGCGACGACGAGCGTCAGGACGACGAAGAGGAGCGTCTGCTGGATGGCGAGGGCGGCGAAGAGGTCGCCGTTCATCGACTTCCAGTCGAGGACGGTCGTCTCCCCTCCGAGCTCCTCGCGCGCCGCCGAGACCGTCCGGTCGGACTCCATCGGGCGGGCCAGCTTCAGCTCCCAGATCCCGGTCCGGGCGTCGGGCGGCGCGAACCGCTCGAAAGCCGGGAGCGAGACCACCGCCCAGTTGTCGTCCACCTCGGAGAAGCCGGTCTCCACCACGGCGGCCACCGTGAGAGGCGTCCGCTCGGGCGGGCTGAGCCCCCGCGACAGCGCGAGGGACGACGTCTCGAGGACGACGAGCGAACCCGGCCGGGCGCCGAGGCGCTTCGCGAGCCCGGCCCCGAGGACCACCGGGGTCCTTCCGTCCGCGGCCGGCGCCCCGAGCTTCTCCGCGAGGCCCGGTACGCGCGAGAAGAGAGGCGTCGTCTCCGCTCCGCCGGACGGGTCGAGCGCCTTCACGAGGGCATCCGTCCCCTGCGGCGACGCCGGCGAGAGGAGGATTCCGGGCGCGAAGCCCGTCTCGGCGACGCCCGTCACGCCCGGGAGCTTCGCCAGCTGCGCCCGGAGGGCCGCGCGGTCGCGGCCCCTTCCGACCATGACGAGAACGTCGGCGTTCGTTCCCGCCAGCTTGTCGGCGAGGTCGTGCCGGTAGCCCGACATCAGCCCCATCGCCACGACCAGCGCGGCCGCCCCGAGGGCGAC
>JBLMYG010000028.1:0-8438 GCA_050258155.1 Acidithiobacillales bacterium | reverse complement strand
CAAGGCTCCGGGCCGCTTGAAGTGGATCGGCCGGCCGCTCGGATACGACAATGAAGAGGTCTACCTGAAGCTGCTGGGGCTTGGGCCGATGCAGGTTGCCGAGCTCAAGAAGCGCGACGTGGTCTAGGAGGTAAACACGATGGCAACCGCACAACCCGATTTCGAAACCTACTGTCAGAAGCTCTTCGACCACAAGACGGCTTCCGGGAAGCCGGAGGTCCTGAAGGGCTACCGCGTCCTGTCCTGCACGCAGTACATCCTCGGCCCCTCCTGCGCGAGCTATCTGGCAGAGCTGGGAGCCGAGGTCATCAAGATCGAGGCGCCCCGGCGCGGCGAGCCGATGCGCCACACCACTCCGTTCAACGAACCCCTTCTCTACCCGCTGTCGCGGTGGGTGCCGGAGGCCGGCACCGGCCTGGGCTTCTTCGGTGCGAATCCCAACGAGGAGTTCGTCAGCCTGGACTTTCACCGGCCCGAGGCGAGGCAGGCGATGCTGGAGCTCGCGGCCAAGTCGGACGTGATGGTCCAGAACTACCGGCCGGGAACGTTCGACCGCTGGGGAATCGGATACAAGGATTTCTCGAAGGTCAACCCGCGCATCGTCTATCAGTGGCTGGGTGGGTTCGGAGGCTGGGGTCCCGGACGCGTCCGCGCCTCCTATGACATCCTGGGCCAGGCCATGGGCGGCGCCTTCGGGATCACCGGTGAAGCGGCGGACCGCGGTGGAACGCCCGCCAAGCACACCATCTGGCTGGCCGACTACTGGGGCGGCATGATGGCCGCCGTCACGATCCTCGCGGCTCTCTACTGGAGGGACACGGTTTCCGGAGAGGGGACCTTCATCGAGTACTCGCAGGTTCACGGCGTGACGCGGCAGCTCGAATCCGCGCTGCCACTCTACGGGCGATACGGAATCCGGCGGGAGCGCTGGGGCAACTGGGACACGGAGCTTTGCGTGCACGGGATCATCCAGTGCGGCAAGTCCTCCTACCCGGGCTCCAAGAACCCGCAGGAGGCCGAGGTGGGCTACATCCTCGTCACGGCCCATACGGACGAGGACTTCAAGAAGCTGTGCGACGTCATCGGGAAGAAAGACCTCGCCACGACGTACGCCAAGCACGACGAGCGCGTCAAGGCGGAGAACCAGACAATCATCTACGACGCCCTCGAGGCCTGGGCCAAGGACAAGACCAAGGAGGACGTGGCCACGCTTCTGGACAAGGCCGGCATCAACAACCAGCCGGTTTGGAACGCCAAGGAGGTCTCCGAGCATCCGCACTGGAAGATGCGCGGCTCCGTTCAGTGGATCGACGACCCCATCTACGGCGACCTCCACCATCAGGGTCCGGCCTTCAAGATGTCCGACACGCCGCCGCGCATCAAGTGGGCTCTCAAGCCCGTCGGCGCCGACAACGAGAAGGTCTACGGCCGGCTCCTCGGGTGGACGAAGGCGAAGATTGCCAAGATGGAAGAGGCGGAGGTGATCTGACATGGTCAACCAGGGACTGGTGCTCACCTGCACCAAATGCTCCACGAAGAACTTTCTCGACCCCTATCCGTTCTGGAACTTCAGCGGCAACACCAAGTGCGCCGGCTGCGACGCCCTCTACGCGGTGAAGTTCGTCAACGGCCAGCTCGCGAGCGGCCCGACTCCCGGTACCGGGAAGGCCGATCTGCTGCCGGGCTACGCTGAGGACAAGAGCGGCGCCGGGATCACCGGCGAAGGAAAGATCCGGCCGGCTCCACAGGCCAGGCCCGATCCTTTCAGCGGAAAACAGAAGCAGATTTCGCAAAGCGTCCGGGGCAAACCGGTCAGCGGCCATCCGCTGAAGAAGGAGGAGCTGGTCGGAAGCCGGGCCAAGTTCATCGCGGACCTGCACAAAGTCTGACAGGAGAACCAGATATGGCAGAGACCCAGAAGGGGAAAGAGCCCTCCAATTACAAGTGCTGCGAATACTTCCAGCCGGCGCTCGACCCGAACATCCTGCGGGCGTACGTCGGCTACTGCAAGGCGCGCGCGTGGCCCTTCACCGTGATGGTTCCGATCGGCGGCTTCGAGGACGCGTGCCCGAAGCCCCCGATCAAGAAGAAAGAAGCCGGCAAGGGATAGACGTGGCGAATCTCCGTGAGGAGTTCGAGCGGCGTTACGGACCGCTCTGGTCCGGGGCGTCGTCTCTCTCGATCGAGGGCGTCACCCATGAGCTTCACGAGGTGATCCATCGGATCGGCTTCGGATTCGAGGGAATCAAGATCATCGACGCGCCCCCTGTCGACGCCGGACGCTATGCCATCCGTTTCTTCGACGGGGAGGCGCGTTGCATCGTCTGCCTGGAGTTCGGGGCGGACCTCATCCTCGTGGAGGAGCACCGCGTCCATATTGCCGAGTGGCTGGGGGATGCCTACTTCGAGACGGAATTCCAGGTGAATTGCCCCATGGATTTTTGAACAGGAGAAGCCATGAAGGTCAAGTTCTACTATTCCAGCAAGGACAAGCCGGGTGAGCAGTACCCGTGCAACAACGCTGCCGCCCTGGAGAAGATCAAGGCGCTGAAAGCCCGGGGCGCCGACGTTGAAGCGATCGACGTGGCCAATGTCGAGGACGTGTTTCGCTTTTACCACGCGGCCCTGACGGGTCCTCCCGCCACGGTGCGGGCGGTTTTCGGCATGAAGGGCGGGCTCGAGGCCGACTTCGGCCGCGCGACCCCCGCTCTGCTCGTCTTCGGTGACCCGAAGGACCGCTACCCGACCGACGCCTACCCGCGGCAGGACCAGGCCCGGGGGGGACTCGTGGGCTGCGAGAAGGCGCTCGACGACCTGTCCAAGGAACTGGCCAAGCTGCCCGGAACCGAGGACGAGGAGGACCGTTGAGCACGATTCCCGCCAACTACCTTCCGCCGAAGGAGTACCAGCCCCAGCGGATCTACACGCTGAAGGAGTTCGAGAGCTATCCGGATCCGCTCAACAGCACCGAGGAGCTTCTCGACAAGCAGGTGGCGGCGGGCATGGGCGACCGCCGCGCCGTCCTGATCGCCGACAAGGTGCTCACCTACAAGATGCTCCTGGGAGCGTCCAACAAGATCGGCAACGCATTGAGGAAGCTCGGCGTCGAGGAAGCCGACCGGGTCATGCTGCGATCGCCCAATGTCCCGCCCGCTCTCTTCACGAATTTCGGCGCCCTGAAGATCGGGGCCGTGATGGTCCCAACCTCGCCCATGCTGTCGCCCAACGAGATCGCCTACATCGCCAACAACGCAGAAGCGAAAGTCATGGTCGTGGCGGCGGCGTTTCTGGATGGCGTTCTCAAGGCGAAACCGAACCTGAAGACCGTCAAGCACATCATCGTCTTCGGCGGGCAGCCGGAGGAGCTGAAGGCGCAGGGTCTCCTCTCCTACGAGCAGCTCGTCGAGAACGAGGCGCCTGTCCTGGCTCCAGTCCGCCGTCCCCGCACGGCGGTCTCCGTCCTTCTCTACACGTCGGGAACGACCGGCATGCCCAAGGGGACGGCTCACTACATGGAAGAGGCCTTGATCGTTCCGGACACATTCGGCAAGTACGGATGGAAGGTCGGGCCCGATGACGTCATCTGCGGTCCGGCGCCGATCTCCCTGGCTGCCGGCTACTCGACCGTGGCGTCGATCCCGTTTCGGTTCGGCGCCGCGGCGTCCCTCATCCCCAAGTTCACCCCCGAGGGCCTCTTCGAGCAGATCCAGAATCACAAAGTGACGATCTTGAGCGCTCTGCCCACGGCGTACCGGAAGATGCTGCAGGTCGAGGGGGCGGAGAAGAAGTACGACCTGTCGAGCCTGCGCGTCCTGACCGGCGGCGGGGAATCCCTGACGGCCAGGACCTATCTGGACTGGAAGGCCCGTTTCAACCAGGAGATCTACGAGGGTCTGGGCACGACGGAGATGATGTACGTCTTCGTCTCCAGTGTCGCCACGCGGAAGGTCAAGCCGGGAGCGATTGGCACGGCCATCCCCGGCTACGAGATTCAGGTCATCACGGAGGACGACAAGGTCGCCAAGCCGGGCGAACTGGGCCGGCTCTACGCCCGGGGCCCCACGGGCACCCTCTACTGGCGCCCTCTCGAGGAGGGCGGAGGCCTGCTCGAGAAACAGAAGTCCCTCATCCGGGAAGGCTGGGTGCTGGTCGGCGACTTCTGCACGATCGACGAGGACGGGTACTTGAGCTTCGTCTCGCGGCAGGAGGACCTGATCAAGAGCTCCGGCTACCGCATCGGTCCGGAGGAAATCGAGGACGCTCTGCTCAAGCACCCCGCCGTGGCGGACGCGGGCGTGATCGGGGTCCCCGACCCCATCCGAGGCCAGAACGTGAAGGCTTTCGTCATTCTGAAGCCCGGCCACGCGCCGACCGATGCCCTCAAGCAGCAGATCCTGGACAGCTGCCGCGAGCACATCGCGATCTACAAGCTGCCGCGGATCGTCGAGTTCGTCACCGAGCTGCCGCGGACGCTGCAAGGAAAGCTTCTGCGGCGGGTCCTGCGAGACAAGGAGGCCGTGCCGGCGACGTAACCGTCGCCTTCGCTTGCCCGGGGATCTGCGCCCTGCGGGCGCACCGGCGCGCGGCTCGCGTGGATGCACGCTCGGCCGCTCGCCTGATCCGTCGCCTTCGCTTGTCCGGGACCTGGCTGTCGCCATCGGCGAGCGGTCGGCCGGATGCGGCCTCGACCGCTCGCCTGGTCCCGGGCGGCGCTCCGGCTGCCGCAACGCGAGTCGTTTCGCTCGGTGACTTCGCGAAACTTTGTCGCGTTGCGGCAAGTGTCCCGCGCAATCGAAGAATCCGATCTCCGCCCGCATGGTTGTTTTGTTCGCGGTGCGCGAAGTCTCCCGAGCGAAAGCGAGGGAGGAGGCGCGCGCCGCGGGAGCGAAGCGCGGAGGCCGGCGTCAGGCGAACGATCGAGGCCCCTTGGCCGAGTCGTTCGCCGGTGGCGAAGCCAGACTCCGGCCGCAGGGCGGCGCTCCGGCTCCTGCAACGCGAGTCGTTTCGCTCGGTGACTTCGCGAAACTTTGCTGCGTTGCGATGAGGCCACGCTAACATCTCGCCGCGTGAGCGCGGTGCTGCTGCAGGCCGTCGTGTCTGGCATCGCGCTCGGCCTCATCTATGCCGGTGTGGGTGCCGGCTTTTCGCTCGTCTTCTCGACGGGCCGCCTGATCAACCTCTCCCACGGGGAGTTCGTCCTCATGGGCGGCTACATCCTGTATGTCCTCTGCCGCGGGATCGGTTGGCCGTGGCCGGCGGGTCTTGCGGCGAGCGCCGTGGTCGGCGCCGTGCTGGGTGTGGCGCTGCCTCCGCTCGTCCGCCGCCTGCCCGATCGGGAAATCGACGGCCTGGCGGCGACTCTCGGCGTGGCCTTCATTCTTCAGAACCTGCTTCTCCTTTGGGCGACCGCGACCTACCGCGTGATTCCCGGCGGGTACTGGCTGCAAGCGGTCGGTGTCGGGCCGGTCGTCTTGAGCCGCGTCACGCTCGTGGCAGCCGGGGCTGCGGCGGCGGCCATGGCGGGCCTCGACCTGTGGCTTCGCCTCTCCTGGACCGGCTCGGGGCTCCGGGCCGTCGCGCAGTCCCCTCCCGCCGCCTCGAGCCTCGGCGTCTCGCCCGCCCGGATGGAGTGGGTGGCATTTGCCGTCGGCGGAGCGGTCGCGGGAAGCGCCGGGGGCCTCGTGCTCCTGATTCGCTTCCTCACTCCGGGAGAGGGGCCCGCCTGGACGCTCGTCGCCCTGGCCGTCGCATTCCTGGGAGGCCGGACTCGGGCCGTTTCCCTGGCCGGCGCGGGGATCGCGCTCGGGATCCTGGAGTCCCTGGCGACGGCGCTCGGAGGCGGCGGATGGCGAGAGGTCGTGGCGAGCGGGGCGGTCCTCCTCTGGCTCCTTACGCGCGAAAGGACACTCGCGGCCGATGCGTGAGAAGTGGACCGGCGAAGAGCCCCGCGGCCTCCTGGCGCGCTTCTTCCTGCCCTGGGCCGTCTTGATCGTCACCGCCGGCCTCGCGGCCGTTTCGCTCGGGCGATACGGCCTCAATGTCGTGGCCTTCGGCTTTCTTTATGCCGCACTCGCGACGAGCTGGAACTGGATGCGCGCCACCGGTCTCTTCTCCTTCGGGCAAGCGGCCTTCTTCGGAGCGGGAGCGCTGACGCAGGGCTGGCTCGTCACGGCGGGACGGATCTCTCCATGGCTGGCTTTCGGCGCGAGCGCGGCGGCCGGCGCTCTGGCCGCGATCGTGTTGATTCCCGCCCTTCGCCTTCGGCCGGCGAGCTTCGGCCTGGCGACTCTGGTCTACGCCATCCTTCTCAAGAGCCTTGCCGGCAACGCGCCGGCCTTCGGGAGGGAGGGGTTCCTCCTGCCCGCGACTCCGGGACTCGACGGGGCGACGCCCGCGCTCCTGTCGATTCTGGCCGTGCTGGCTCTGGCCGTCAGCCTCGGGTATGAGAGTTTCCTCGGCCGGCCGAGCGGCCGAGCGGCCACCGCCATACGGCAGGCCCCGGAGACTTCGCTCGCTCTGGGGATCGGCCCGATCGAGGAGCGGTGGCGCCCCGTGACCATGTGCGCCGCTGCCACCGCGCTGGCGGGCGCTCTCTACGCCCACCTGATCGGGAGCGTCGACGCGAGCGTCGTTTTCTCACCGACCTTCTCCGTGCTTCCGCTCGTGCTGGGAATGCTCGGAGGCGCCCTCCACCCGCTCGGCGGAATCCTCGGCACCCTCGCTCTCTATCCTCTGGAAGAACTGGTGTTGAGGCCCGCGCTTCCCCGGTCTCACAGTCTGGGCTATGGGGTCGTGCTGCTCGGCTTGTTGCTGCTCAAGCCCGAGGGCCTGCTCCGGCCTCGAATCCCGAGGATCCCGCCTCTCTCCACCTTCCGGCCCGCTGGCCATGGCGCGTTCGCTCTGGCCGTCCGCAGCCTGACGGTGCGCCGCAATCGATCGACCGTGCTCGAGGATCTCCGTTTCGTGGTCGAGCCGGGGCAGATTCTCAGGGTCTTCGGCCCCAACGGCGCCGGCAAGACCTCGCTTCTGCTTGCGATCGCCGGGAGGATTCCCGCCGCCAGGGGAGCGATCCTCTTCGGCGCGGCGCCGGCTCCGGGCGGCGCGGCCTCGCGGGCCCGGCGCGGCCTGGCTCGGACGTTTCAGGCTCCGCGGCCGTTTGGCGATTGGACGGTTCGCGAGAACGTCGCGGTGGCGGCGGAGCGCGCGGGGAACCTCGGCGGAGTGGACGCCCTGCTCGAGGATCTCGAGCTGAAGGCCCTCGAAGACCGCCCGGCCGGCCAGCTGAGCGTGGGAGAGGGCAAACGCCTGGAGGTCGCGCGGGCGCTCGCGGCGAATCCGGCGGTCCTTCTGCTGGACGAGCCGCTGGCCGGGCTGACCCCGAGGGCCACCGAGCGGGTTTCCAGCCTGATCGAACGGGCGCGCCGCGCGGGGGCGGCGGTCGTCTGGGTCGAGCATGGTCCGGCCGCGGTCGAATCGGCGAGCCAGGTGCTGGTCCTCGAGGCTGGAAAGACTCGCTTCCTCGGGACGCCGGCCGACTGGGAAGCGGCGCATCGTGGCCCGGTCGTGAGGTCGTGATGGCCCGCCTCGAGGCGCGCGACCTGGCCGGCGGCTATCCCGGTGTGAGCGTCTTTTCCGGGGCGAGCTTTTCCGTCGAATCCGGCGAGATCCTGACCGTGCTCGGCGCCAACGGCTCCGGCAAGTCCGCGCTGCTGGAGACCCTGCAGGGCCTGCTCGAGAGCGCGGGAGGCTCCATCCTTCTCGAAGGCGAGCCCGTCGAGGACCTGCCGCCCGAGGTCCGCGCCCGGCGCGGGATGATTCTGTTGTCCGACCGACGGAGGCTCTGGAGCGACATGACGGTCGGCGAGCATCTGCGTGTGGGCGCCTTTCGCCCCGAGGCCCGGCCCGGATGGCGTCGCCGCGCCGCCGAGCTCGCGGGCCTCTTCACGGGCCTGGCCGGGCGGCGTGGCGCTTTGCCCGCGCACTTGAGCGGCGGGCTCCAGCAGCAGCTCGCGCTGGCGCGGCTTGGAATGGCCCGCCC
Organism: Acidithiobacillales bacterium; assembly: GCA_050258155.1. Lineage (GTDB taxonomy): Bacteria > Acidobacteriota > Thermoanaerobaculia > UBA5066 > UBA5066 > DAOMFB01. The sequence goes on along the minus strand of JBLMYG010000028.1, from coordinate 400 downwards.
GCGAGTGTGGCTGCTCGACGATCCTCTTCAGGGGCTCGATGACGCGACGAGGGGCCGGGTCCTCGAGTGGATCCGGGGAGCGGCCGCGTCGGGCGCCGCCGTCATCCTGACCGGGCAGCACATCGCTCCGCTTCTCGGCCTCGCGAGAAAGGCCCTGTTTCTCGAATCAGGTTCTCTGACGCCGCTTCCGGCGGGTGCCGAGGGTCTCCAGGACCCGCGCGTGCGCCGGCTTCTCTAGCCGGCCCCCGAAAGAGGGGCGCGGGTGTTGGATCCGGGCCTGGCGAGCGCGGGTCTTTCCGGCGTGCTAGCGCTTCTCCATGGGGATGAAGGAGCGTTCGGGGGGGCCCAGGTAGACCTGGCGGGGCCGAGCGATCTTCTGCTCGGAGTCGCCGAGCAGTTC
>JBLMYG010000027.1:0-5147 GCA_050258155.1 Acidithiobacillales bacterium | reverse complement strand
ATCTGACATCACGATGCCGGACAGGCCCCATCCGCGGCATTCGGGGGACGCGGCCCGGCTTCGCGCCGACCGCGAGCGGTTCCTCTCGGAGTTCGCCCTGGCCCTCGTCGGCGAGGCCGACATGCCGGGCTTCCTCGACTGGTCGGTGGGGGAGATCGGCCGCCTTCTCGAGGCTGTACCGCACTCGATTCTTTGGACACTTGACGGCGTAAATCACGCCGCCTCCTGAAGCAGCTCCACGTGCGCCCGGGCGGGTGTCCGATACCCGAGGCGCTCGATGAGCCAGTGGTGGTTGTACCTGTTGACGAATTCCGCGATCACGGGCCGAGCCTGCTCGAGATCCTCAAAGTCGTGGAGCCAGAGACATTCCTCCTTGGCCGTCCGAATGAACCGCTCGGCCACGCCGTTGCACTGCGGCTCGCCGACGAACGAGTGCGAGATGTCGATCCCCAGCCAGTGCGTCTCGGCCTCGAAGTCGTGCGAGGTGTACTGGGTTCCCCAGTCGACCCGAAGCTTCAGCCCCGCGGCAATGGCCCCGGCGTAACGTCCGAAGTTTCCGGCGACACCCTGCTTGATCGGCTCGAGGGCTGCGAAGCGGTCCCCGATCTTGGCTGCGTGGTGGCCGACCACCTTGTCCGAGGCGTGGTCGATGGCCACGAAGAGCCAGCACCAGCCGTCCCTGAGGGTGTAGAAGGTCGTTCCGTCGGCTCCCCACATCACGTTCGGTCTCGTCGTGACGATCGTGCCGGTGTGGGCGGGGTTTCCATGGACCCGCCGGCTCCTCTGCGGGACCAGGAGGCTGTTTTCCCGCATCAGACGCAGCACTCGGCCTCGACCCGTGAAAACGCCCCTGCCATTGAGCCTTACGTGGAGCTTCCGGTGGCCTTCTCCCACGAAAGGGCATCTCTCGATCTCGCGGCGAATCTCGAGCAGCAGCTCTTCGTCGGGGATCTGCGGTCGCGGTCCCCGCTTCGAGGCCGGTTCTTCGACGACCAACTTCAGGCCCGCTGCGTAGCCGCTGGAACGCGCCAGGTGGTACGCCTTGCAGATCATCGTGAAGGGGTACCGCCGTCTCGTGGAGGGGCTGACCCGGTCCTTCATCGCCCGAGCTTCTTCAGGTCGTCCTCGAAGCCCCTTTTTTTCAGCAGCCCCTCGGCCAGCTCCAGCTCCATCATCAGCTCGCCCACTTTGGCCCGGGCGCGGGTCAGCTCCCGTTCCGCGTCGGGTTCGCCCCGGCTCTTCAGCTGGCTCCGTCCCCCTTCGATGAAAATCCGGCGCCACTCCTCCAGCTCATGGGCGGCCACCCCCACCTGGCGCGAGACCATGCCCACGTCCTCGCCTCGAAGCAGCCGCAGCACCACCTCGGCCTTCTTCCCCGAGCTCCACCGCTCGGGCACCTCGGCCGCCTCGGTGGACGTGACCTCGCCTACGGCTTCGGTCACGCCCACCGAGCCCTTCCGGACCTTCTTTCCCATACCGACCTCCTCGGACACCACGTCTTATCACCTGTCCAAGGAAACCCGAGGCGGTCTACGAGCTTCACACGCTGACCCGGCCGAACGGGGCCGGCTTGGCTCCGGAGTTTCTGCACGATCCGGTAACGGTCCTGGCGTAGCCGGTAACTGCTCCTGCCGCCGCCCTACTCCTCCAGGTACGTGTACCGCGTCAGGGTCTGCTCGAAGTCCTTGGCGATGGCCTTGGCCTCGGCCTCCTTGACCTTCTTCCGCTCGATGGCTCGGCGGAGCTGGCGCCAGATGCCGTCGAGGATCTCGTCCCGGTCGTAGTTCATGTAGGAGAGGACCCGCTCGCAGTTCTCGCCGGGAAGGACGTCGGCGATCCGCGTCCGCCCTTCCTCGTCGACGCTCGCCAGGACCTCGTGGACCTCGCCGAAGAGATTGTGGAGGTCGCCGAGAACGTCCTGGTAGGCCCCGATGAGGCAGATGCCGACGTAGTAGGGGCTCGACCGCCTGAACTCGTGGAGCGGGAGCGCTTCCTTGATGTCCCTGAGGTCGATGAACTTCTCGATCTTGCCGTCGGAGTCGCAGGTGATGTCGGCGATGGTGGCCGTCTCGGTCGGCCTCTCGCGGAGACGGTGGATGGGGAGGATGGGGAAGAGCTGGTCGATGGCCCAGATGTCGGGGAGCGACTGAAAGACCGAGAAGTTCATGACGTAGGTGTCCGAGAGCATCGTCTCGAGGTCTTCGAACTCCTCCGGGATCTCCTTCAGCGACTTGAGGTGCCGGCGGATCTTCTCGCAGATGTTCCAGAAGAGGATCTCCCCCTTCGACCGGTCCTCCAGCGAGACGTAGCCGAGGTTGAAGAGGGTGAAGAGCTCCTCTTTGTTCTGGATGGCGTCGTGGTAGCTCTCCCGGACGTTCTTGGCGGTCACCCCCTGCCAGATGTCGTACAGCTCGCGGACGACGTGGTTCTCGTCGCCGTCCACCTTGACCGTCCGGTCCTGCTCCAGCCGGTCGGCCACGTCGACGACGTTCGTCACGAGGACGGAATGGAAGGCCGTCACCGCCCGCCCTGATTCCGTCACGAGCGTCGGGACCGGGACCTTCTCCTCCTCGCAGATCGTCTTGATCGTGTAGACGATGTCCCGGGCGTACTCGGGCACGGTGTAGTTCATGGAGGAGTCGAAGGCGGTCTTCGACCCGTCGTAGTCGACCCCGAGACCGCCGCCGAGGTTCAGGTACTGGACGTCGACGCCGAAGCGGCGGAGCTTGGCGTAGACGCGCCCGGCCTCCTTGATGGCCTGCTTGATCTTCCGGATGTCGGTGATCTGCGAGCCGATGTGGAAGTGGAGCATGACGAGGGCGTCGAGCATCTTCCTCGACTTCAGGATCTCGACCGCCTCGAGCATCTCCGTGGTCGTCAGGCCGAACTTGGCCGACTCGCCCCCCGACTTCGCCCACTTCCCCGACCCGCGCGCGTAGAGCTTCGACCGCATGCCGAGGAGGGGCCGGACCCCGCGGCGCTTGGCCACGTCCAGGATCCGCTCCAGCTCGGAGACCTTCTCGAGGATCATGACGACGGTCTTCCCCATCCGGATGCCGTTCAGCGCGAGCCGGATGAAGGCCTCGTCCTTGTAGCCGTTCACCGTGATGAGGGCGTCGGGGCCGAGGTCGGAGGAGAGGGCGGCCAGAAGCTCGGGCTTCGACCCGGCCTCGAGGCCGTAGCTGTACTTCCGCCCGGCCTGGATGACCTCGTTCACGACGATCTTCTTCTGGTTGACCTTGATCGGGAAGACTCCGCGGTAGGCGCCGTCGTACTCGTACTCCTTGATGGCATCGACGAAGGCGTCGTTCAGCTCGCAGACGGCCGAGGCGAGGACCTGGGGGAAGCGGACGACCACGGGCGTCGAGATCCCGCGGAGGGCGACGTCGTCGATGACGCTTTTCAGGTCGATGAAACGGGCGCTCTCGCGCGTCGGGTGGACGAGGAGGTTCCCGTCGTCGGAGACGGAGAAGTACCCCTTTCCCCAGTTCTCGATGCCGTAGAGCTTCTCGGCTTCGGCGAACTTCTCCGGGGTGCGGCTGCGGGCTGCGCCCCTCGCGGGACGTGCGGCGCGCGGAAGGGCCATGCTGCTCATTCTGGGCGCGAATGTTACGGCGAGGCGGCGACGGGCGCGGAGCTTTTTTCGCTTCGGCCCTCCGACATCTCGGGGAAGACCACGTGTCGCAGGCCCCCCTTACCCTCGCGCTTCACCCGATACATCATCTCGTCGACGCGGCGGAGCAGGTCGTTCGCGGAGGCAGGGGGGCGCGCAAAGGTGACGGCCCCGACGCTGAACGTGACGGGCCACGACTGGCGCGTCATCTCCGCGGCGAGCGTCGCGCACAGCTCGTCGAGGAGGGCCCGGGCCGCTCCGCTTCCCGTGGCCGAGAGGAGGAGGGCGAACTCGTCCCCGCCGAGGCGGGCCACGAGGTCCGTCGACCGGACCCGCCCGACGAAGGTCGCCGCCACGTCCCGGAGAAGATCGTCTCCCGCCTCGTGCCCCAGCTCGTCGTTGACCTGCTTGAAGTCGTCGACGTCGATGTAGGCCACCGTCAGCTCTTCCATGAGACGCCGCATGCGGGAGAGTTCCAGCTCGGCCCTCTCATAGAAGGCGCGCCGGTTCGCCACCCCGGTCAGCGGGTCGGTCCGGGCCAGGAGGCTCTGACGGAGGTTCAGGTCCCTCAAAGCGGCGGCGATGAGGGTGAGCGTGATGAAGAAGACCCCCTCGAAGACGAGGTCCCAGTAGAGCGCCGGCCTGCGGAGAAGGTCGGGCCCCTGCCAGACGACGACGAGGAGCAGCCGGATGGCGGCACAAGAGGCGTTCAGGATGAAGCCGGGGAAGAGGCCCCCCTTCCAGGTCGCGAGGAGGATCGGCAGCATGTAGAAGAACGAGACCGAGACGTCTTCGCCGGCCATCCACTCGAGGAGGCTGACGAGGCCGACGAGGAGCGCAGCGACTCCGTAGACGACCCGCCCCGGGAGGCGCTCGACCAGCTCCAGGATCCTTCCCATGAGACATCAGTTTACGTGCGGGGGGCGTGCGACACTTGGTCCCGCGTGACCGGTGACAATCGGGCGGGCCTTCTCATTTACGGAGCGAGCGGGTACACGGGGCGACTGATCGCCGCGGCGGCCCTCCGCGAAGGGCTCCGCCCGGTCCTCGCCGGTCGGCGCCCGGAGGGGGTCGAGCCGCTGGCGAAGGCGCTTTCCTGCCGAAGCCTCTGCTTCCCGCTGGCCGACCCGGACCTCGTGGCCCGGATGGTGGAGCCGTTCGACGCGCTTCTCCTCGCCGCCGGGCCCTTCTCGAGGACGAGCGCCGTCGCGCTCGAGGCCTGCCTCCGCGCGAAGACCGCCTACCTCGACATCACGGGCGAGATCGACGTCTTCGAGGCGTGCTTCGCCCGTCACGGTGACGCCGTGAAGGCGGGGATCCCGGTCCTCCCGGGCACCGGGTTCGACGTCGTCCCATCGGACTGCCTGGCCGCGGTGCTGGCGGGGGAGCTGCCGGGCGCCAGGCATCTCCAGCTGGCCTTCCGCGGCTTCAAGGCGAGCGCCGGGACGATGAAGACGATGATCGAAGGCCTCCCGAAAGGGGGAGCCGCCCGCATCGACGGGAGGATCGTCCGCGTCCCGCCCGCCTGGAAGAC
>JBLMYG010000026.1:0-5321 GCA_050258155.1 Acidithiobacillales bacterium | reverse complement strand
GTCCGGTGCACAGCACCACGATCGGTCCAGTCCACAGCACGACGATCGGTCCAGTCCACAGCACGACGATCGGTTCAATCGGCTGAGGCCGCTGCTGGCGGCGCCAGGTAGCGTGCAGGGGTACTCGTGTACCCGTATTGCGATTTTATCGTGGTGTGCGTCACGCCGATGAAGTCCGTCCAGATCGAGACCCCTGCTCTATGGTGATGAAACCGACGAGCGGGGTGAGGCGCGCGGTACGCCCGAACGTGCCCCTCTCGCTGACGCTCCGCCTCCCCGAGACGCTCACCCTGGAAGACGTCGCCGAAGCCGGCGGAGGTGCCCTCCTCCACCTCGAGATCCGGAACCGGAGCGACGTTGCGTGGGAGGCCTGGGTCCCGAATGGTCCCCTCCTGGAAATCCTCGTCCTCGACCTGAACGGAACCGAGAAGTCCCGTCAGACCCGGCAGCTCGTGATGCTCTCCCCTCCGACGAAGTTCGAACCCGGACGTGGGTTCCTCCTCCCCCTCCGGATAACCCTCCCCGAGCTTTCGCCGAAAGGAGAGATTTTTCTCCTCCGCCTCCGTTTCGCCCCCGGCACCGAAGAGACCGAGGCCCTCCTCCGCCTCGGGCCGCGCGCCTGACCCCCGCGCGGCTCGAGGCGACGTGCCGCGGCGTGGGACCCATTACGGGGGGGGTACGTGGCGCGCAGCGGCTTTGAGGTCGTAGCTCTGTGCGAGCGAGAGATACGTCACGGGAATATCTCGAAGACCTCGCGCCGCTTGTAGTCGGGCTTCAGATTCCAGTACCAGGCGTCCCCTCGCCAGATGCACCGTGCTCCAAGCTCCGAGAGCCGCTTCCGCAGGCGGACGAGGATGCCGGCGAACAAATCGGCCGGGTCGGTGAGGATCCGCCCGTCGTCGAACATGTCGAGGAATAGGGGGTTGCCCCTCCCCGCCCTGAACGAGGTCTTGAAGGGCGGCGAGAAGCGAGTGTGAATTCCCTCCCAGAGCAACTCAGCGACCTGCGGCCGAAGGATGTCTTCGACGGCCTCGAACTTGGCGACGCGGAGGTCGCGGCCGCCAGGCAACGGCTCCGCAACGAGGAGCAGGTCGACGTCGGAGTCGGGCCGCGACGTGTCGCGCCCGACCGACTCGAAGACGACCGGGCTGACCAGACGGTCGCCGTGGACCCTCCGGCTCGCGGTGAGCAGCTCCTCGAGAAGCCCGTCGAATCGCTCCCGTACGGAGAAACGCCCCGAGACGGCGGACCTCTCCCCCTTTCCCTCGACCAGCTCTTCGTTCACGAGGAAATTATCCGCTCACGAGCGGCCAGCGCGTCGTGGCGTGGCCCTCAGAGCCCGCGCCGCGCGCCTGACCCGACGCGGCCCGGCCCGCTTCAGCCGGCAAAATCGAGGCGCTGATAGGAGCGCCCGACCCCCTTCTCCTCGTCTTCGAGGAGGCACCGGACGTGTGCGAGGACGTCTGCGTCAAGTGTGCCGCGGTCCAGGCAGGCAAAAAGCTCTTCCATCGCTGGCGAGGGTGTAAAGGGATTCGTCCTCCGCTCCCGCCGAAGAGCCACGATGACTTCCGCCATCTCGTCCTCGCGTCCCAGGCGCCCGAAGCACTCAGCCGCAAATAGATCGCTAAAGAAAGCCTGCTGATGCCAGCCGGCGGCCTTCTCGTCGTGCGAAAGTTCCTGGAAAGCGCGAAGGGCCCTCACATACTCGCCGCGGTGCATGTCGATCTGAGCGAGACCCGAACGAATGGCCGCAATATGCGCTTCTGACCGCAGCTTCCTCGCAAGATGCAAAGCTCGAGCGTACGAGGCACGAGCTTCGTCGAGGCGTCCAAGGAGTGACAAGGCGGTTGATCGGTTGATCAGAGAGGCAGTAAGAAAACGGACATCTTCGACCGGATCGAAGAGTTCAATCGCGTGGTCGAAGTAAGGGAGTGCCCGCGCCTCGTCGCCGCGTTTGAAGTAAAGGGTCGCAAGCGCCGCCTCCGCGCGACCCATCAAGTTGTCCTGCCCAACTGCGGCGAAGACTTTCAACGCCTTCTTGAGCAGCCGCTCGCCGGCGACGTAGTCATTTGAAAAACTCGCTGCTGAGCCCTCGTAGTAATCGGCCAGCGCCATTCCGAAGCCCACGTCACCCCCAGCCCGGAAGAGTTCGCGGGCTTCGTTTGCGGCGAGCCGGGCCTCCATGGAGTAAGCCAGCATGTTCTGCGCCTGCGACTCCAGCAGCTTCGCTTCCGCCTGGACGGTCTCGTGCGGGGCGGGGGTCGTGAGCCGGTCCTCGGTGTTCGCGTCCATGAGCGGTTTCGCCTCCTCGAAGACGGTGCGGGCCAGCTCGAGGGCGCGGAGGGGGTCCTGAGCGACGAGGACGTTCCCCTTCTGGCATGCGTAGAGAAGGGCGAAGCCGCGGGAGGGGTTGCCCGAGAGGGTCCGGAGGGCCTCGTCGAGCGCTTCGTCGCTCTTCCGGGCCGCGGCCACGAGGCCTTCGGCGAGGATGGAGGCACCTCGAAGGGAGAGATTGTTGGAGACCGAGGGCGGGGGAGGCCTGTGGCTTCCCTTCACCGAGGCACGCCCCAGGAGCAGCGAGATTCTCTCTGTCTCCCGAGCGAACATCCGGTCCGCGAGAGGTGCTTCCTTGGCACTCTCGCGCCGCACGTCACTTTGTCTTCGCACCGCCTTGTCGGCCGGAGCCGGCGACAAGAGGCAGGGTTCGACCTCGCCACCGACAATCTTGAGTCGCACATAGGGTCGACTGATCCCCTTCGCCTCGTCTTCCAGATATGCTCGGACGTGGGCGATCATGTCGGCGTCGAGCATGCCTCGGTCCAAGCAGTCGAAAAGTTCTTCCATCGCAGGCGACGGCGCGAAGGGGTTCGCCTTCCGCTCGGCTCGCACAACGACGATCGTCTCCGCCATCTCCTGTTCGCGCCCGAGGCGACCGAGACACTCGGCAACATAGAGTTCCGCAAAAAGCTGCTCCATCTTCCAGTCGGCGGCCCGCGCCACGTTCGCGAGATCCGAGAAGGCCCGGAGAGCACGGTCATATCGGCCGCGCTGGAACTCAAGTTCGGCGAGGCCGTTGCGGATGTTCTGAATAGTGGCGCGTGCATCCAGCTTCCGCGCGAGACTTAGTGCGCGGGTGTACGCGATGCGAGTCTCGTTGAATCGCTTCATCCGCAGCAAGGTCTGGCCTCGGTTATTGAGGGCTGTCGCCAGGTGTCTTCCATCCTGTAGCGGGTCGAGACTGTCGACGGCCTTATCAAAATATCGAAGAGCTTGCTTCTCGTCACCATGCTGGCCTAGAAGTGTTCCCAGGGCAGCCTCGGCGCGGCCTACAAGGTGGTCCTGCCCGAACTCGGCGAAGACTTTCATCGCTTTCTTGAGGAGCCGCTCGCCGGCGACATAGTCCCTCGCGAAGCCGGCGGCCTGACCTTCGTAGTAGTCGGCCAGCGCCAACCTGAAGCGCACGTCACCTGAATCACGGAAGAAGCCACGAGCTTGGACGGCCGCCACTCGCGATTCGAGGGCGTAGCCGAGCTGAACCTGCGAGGCGGACTCGAGAATCTTCGCCTCCGCCTGGACGATCTCGCGCGAAACGGAAGTGGCAAGGAGGACGTCTCCGCGAATGACCGTTGGTGTTCCAGCCTCCTCGAAGAGCCTGCGGGCCAGCTCGAGCGCCCGGAGGGGGTCCTGGGCCACGAGGGCGTTCCCCTTCTGGCAGGCGTAAAGGAGGGCAAAGGCGCGGGCAGGATGGCCGTGGAGATCCGCGAGGGCGATCTCGAGCTTCTCGTCGCTTTCGCGGGCCGCGGAGACGATCTTCTCGGCGCGGACGGAAGCGCCTGGAAGAAGGACCGCGTCAGCGGCCGAGAAGTCGGCCGCAGCTTTCTTCCCTTTCGAAACAGCACTCGGCGACAGCAGTGCGATCCGCTCGGTCTCGCGGACGAAGAGACGGTCCTGAAGCGGCGCCTGGCGGGCCCTTCGCCGTCTCAGGTCGCGGAAGGCGCGGCGCGAATCCTCGATGCGGCCGTCGGCCAGGAGACAAAGGGCCGCTCCGCAGGCTGCCGTGACGAAGCCGCTCCACCCCCCGGACCTTCCGAAGCCAAGGGCGCTCTTCCGAAGGGCTGTTGCCGCATCCCGCAGCCTTCCCACTGCCCACTCCGCGAGTCCCGCGACGAGCGTGGCGCGCGCCGCGTCGACTTCGTGCGCCGAGATCGAGAAGACGGCCGACGCCCTGTTCGCCAGAGCCGCCGCTTCGCGATACCGGCCGGCTGCGATTCTTCGAAGAGCCTCGAACGTCTCCACCCGGGCGAACAGGACCTCGCTGCCGCGACCGGCCGCGAGCTTCTCCCAGGCGCCGCGGAGATGGATGCGAGCCGCTTCCAGGTCTCCCGACCAGAGCGCCGCCGCGCCCGACAGGAGCAGCACCCGGCCGCGGAGGTCGGCGAGGGGCATCGTGTATTCGGCGGCAGTCCGTAGCTCCGGATTCGAAGCGGGTCCGCCCTCGACCGCGTCGAGTCGCTCGAGCACCGCCCTGGCCTGATGGCTTCTAAGAGAGGGATCCCCCTCGACATCGTCGAGAATGGTGTCGAGCACGTAGGCAAGAGCGCGTCGATCGCGGAGAACATCGAGGTCGAGCGAGCTCAGGGCTGCCTGTCGCTGTTCATCCTTCGAAAGAGCCGAGAGAAGTTGCCGCTGAAGGTCGCGGGCCTCCGGAACGGCTTTGGCCGCATGTTGAGCCAGAGTCCGGGCGTCGAGGCCGAAGTCCATGGCCCTTCGATCCCCCGCCGCCGGCCGGCGCGCGAAGGGGTCTCCTTCGGGCAGCGTCCGCGAGGGCTCCGCGAAATCAGCCAGACTCGGTCCCGCTCTCCGGAGCTTGTCGTCGAGGCGCTCGGTGGCGCGGAAGGAGTCGCGACACCTGGCGCAGGCCCAGAGATGGCTTTCGGCGCTCACCCGCTCGGCCGGCGGGAGGTCTCCCGCGACCAGCCGCAGGAGCGCCGATTCTTCGAGGTGCGCTGCGCTCACGCTTCGAGACATTTCTTCAGTCTCCTCAGGCAGGTGTCCAGCCGTTTCCAGACCTGTTTCGGCGAGTGACCCGTCGTCTCAGCGGTCTCCTTGAGCGAAAGGCCTTCCACGTAGTAGCCGACGAGGAGCCGCCGGCAGAGCGGCGACAGGCGCTCGAAGGCCTCTTTCAGCGCGAGGGACCAGTCGATATCGACGGCGACAAGGCCGTTCGGCCGGCCCGCCCCCGGATCGAGCCCTGTCGCCTCCTCGCGCCGGCGACCCTCGCGTTCCAGCCACCGGCAGCAGCGCGTATAGAAAACGTGGGA
>JBLMYG010000025.1:0-6657 GCA_050258155.1 Acidithiobacillales bacterium | reverse complement strand
GGTAAGTGGCCGTCACCTCGTACCGCCGCTCGTCCTTGAGGCTGTCCCACCAGAGGTCCCGGAAGACGAAGAGACGGACGCGCCAGAGGACCGTCGTCGGAAGGCCGGACGAGAGCCGCTCCTCCACGTCGCGGGGAAGGCCGGGCGACAACTTCGCTTCGACGTACAGCTCCCGGCCGTTGAGCCATGTCGACACGCCCGGGAGTCGTGTCTCGCCTGCGTTCGCCTCGCCTCGGGCGCCTGCCGGCGCGAGCGCGAGGATGAGCAGGAGAGGGCCGGCGAGGCGGCCGGGCGGCCAGAGCACGCCTCACTTTAGCGCGCCGGGAAGGCCGGGCGGGACCGGGCGGAGCTAGACGGAAGCGGAAGCGCGAGCGGCCGCCGGCTCGCCCGCCGCACCCTCGCCGAGCAGTTCCTCGCGAAGCCGCCGCGCCAGGGCGGCGTGCAGGGCGTGCCCGGCCCGGTGGGCGACGATGTGGCCGAGGACCGGCCGCCCGACGAGCGCGAGGTCACCGAGGAGGTCGAGCGCCTTGTGCCGGACGAACTCGTCGGCGAACCGGAGGCTTCCGGACTCGACCCGCTCCGCCCCGACGACGATGCAGTTCTCCGGGCTCGCGCCGCGGGCAAGGCCGTGGGCCTTGAGCGTCTCGTACTCGGCGAGGAAGCCGAAGGTCCGGGCGGGCGCGATGTGCCGCGCGTAGCTCTCCGGCGTGACGACGACCGTGACCGACTGGCGTCCGATGGCCGGATGCGCGAAGTCGATCGTGTAGGTCACGCGGAGGTCGCGTGCCGGGCGAATCTCGATCCGCTTGCCGTGCGGGGCCGGGACGGAGATCGGGGAAGCGGGCGAGAACGGAGGAGCGGTGTTCCGGAGCCTCGCGAGCCCCGCCTGCCGGATCGCTTCGAGCCACGGGAGGGCGCTTCCGTCGAGGATGGGAAGCTCGGGGCCGTCCACCTCCACGAGAAGGTCGTGAATCCCGGCGCCGACGAGGGCCGAGAGGAGGTGCTCCACGGTGCCCACCTCGCACCCCGGGTGGCCGAGCGACGTCGCGTGGTCGAAGCGCGCGGCTTCCTCGGCGACCGCCGGAATCTCCGCGCCCACGTCCGTCCGGACGAAGACGATGCCGCGGCCGGAATCGGCCGGATGGAGGACGACGCGCGCGCGCCGGCCCGTGTGAAGGCCGATCCCCCGAAGGCGGACCGGGCGGCCGAGCGTGGCAGAACTCTGCATTCGCGGGCAAGGGGCGTGCAGGGGCGGTGCCAAAGGGCTGCATCGCCAACACATTGATTTTCAGATGCTGCGCGGCGGTTCCGAACCCGGTTCTGTGGCGCTGACGCCACACGCTGATGCGCCGGAGCCGCACGGATGAGGGCGGCCAGAGAGGCTTTCGGGAGAGGTGCACTGCGCGGCGACTGCTATCCTCCATGGAGGAAAGCGACCGTGCTCGCTCCCGAGGACGAAAAGCCGTACGCGGATTTCCTCGCCGTCCTGCGAAAGCGCTGGCAGCCCGCGAAAGCCGCGATCTACACCTTCGACCAGAGCGGCTTCTTCCGGCTGAAGAGCCAGTTCGGCTTCTCGCGGACGGACCGGCTGCCCGAGCGGTTCAGCCGGATGGACCCCCTCGCCACGCACATCTACGAGCACCGTGAGCCCTTCTTCGTCAACAGCCTCCGGCAGGCGGGAAAGCTCGTTGACCTCCTCGAGGGGGCTTCCACCACCAGGCTCCTCACCTCGCCGATCTACCTCGACGGCCGGATCATCGGCATCGTCGACGTCCGAGACAAGGCGGGCCGGATTCCGTTCACTCACGAGGACGTCCTCGAGATGACCGATCTCCTCCGGCGTTTCGCCGTCCTCCTGAAGCGCCATCCGCAGTACCGCCCCGAGGGGATCATGGTCGAGACGGCCTCCGGGGCGGGTGCTACGCCGCCGCCGGACATGGCGGCCATCGGGAGCGGCATGATGCGCCTCCCGCACGCTCCGCAGGCTGGCCCGTCGGGCGCGGCATTCGAAGCGGCCTCGCTCGACACTGGAGCGTTCCGGCAGCAGGCCGAGGTCCTAGAGCGGAGCCCGAGCCCGATGGCGTTCTCCGGTGACCTCCCGCTCGGCTACCTCGGCGGCACCACGGCGCAGACGATTCGCCTCGTCGAGGAGGCCCTTTCGCGGCTGCCGCTCGCGAAGCCGCCCCTCCCTCCGGCTCCCGGGACGCTGCCCGGAGAGACGGAGTTCTTCTCCCTCTACCTGCAGACGTACCTCAGGTTTCCGGAGGTCGAGGTCGCGGTTGTATCGATCTACACGCCGGTCCGGCTGGAGGTCATCTACGCGAGCTCGAGGCCGCTCGCCGCCGACCTGAAGCCGGCGCTCCTCGAGAACCTCGAGAAAGTGGCGGGGAAGCCGTCGCCCGCGTTTCCCCTCCCGTCCGAGCGCGTCTTCCGCTCTCTCGACGTGGCGGTCTCCGACTCGCGCCCCGTCCGGCGGGCCGAGGTCGCCGCCATCCAGTCGTCCGTCCTCGCCTCGGCGTCGGAGGGGATCGCCATCTTCTCCCTCCTTTACCGCCACGGCCCGTCGGCCGAGAACCGCGAGACGCTCCGGCCCGCCCACGTCGTCCTCAAGAACGCGCTTTCCGAGATCCGGAACGAAACGCTCTTCCGGGAGGTCTACCGTGGCCTCGTCAACAAGCTGGTCGAGCCGGGCCTCCGCCGCCGCACCGCCCTGAAGAGCCATTCCTTCAACGTGGGGCGTCTGGCGCGGAAGCTCGCGGGCAGCCTCGGCCTCGCCCCGCTCGAGGTCGAGCAGATGACGGTGGCCGGCATCCTCCACGACGTCGGCCTGCGGGAGCTGAACTACGACGAGCTCTACACGAAGCGCTCTCTGACCGACGACGAGGTTCGCCTCATCCGGCAGCACCCCCGCGTCGGCGCCCATCTCGTCGAGGAGATCGCCTGGCCCTATCCGGTGGCGCCGCTCGTCCGTCATCACCACGAGCGGTGGGACGGCGCCGGCTATCCCGACGGCCTCAAGGGGGAGCGAATCCCCCTCGGCTCCCGGATCATCCATGTCTGCGAGGCGTTCGACGCCATGACCTCGCCGACCTCGTACCGGCCCGTCATCAGCGAGGCGCAGGCCCTCGACATCATCGAGTCGAAGGCGGGCACGCAGTTCGACCCCGACCTCGCGCCGCGCTTCAAGAAGATGATCGAGGGCCGGGCGGAATGAGCGGCCGCGCGCCGGGCGCCCGGGGCGCCGCGGTGAAAGAGGCGATCCGGAACGTCGCCACGAACCGGCGCGCCTTCTACGAGTACCACGTCGAGGAGAGGCTGGAGGCGGGCGTCGCGCTGACGGGAACCGAGGTCAAGTCGCTCCGCGGCGGGCGGGCGAGCCTCGCCGACGGCTACGTCGCCGTGGAGGGAGGCGAGGCCTGGCTCGTCAGCGTCCACGTCCCTCCGTACGAGGCGGGGAGCTGGAACAACCCCGACCCGAAGCGGAAGCGGAAGCTCCTTCTCCACCGGCGCGAGATCGACCGGCTGGCAGGGAAGATCCAGCGGTCGGGCGCCACCTGCATCCCCCTCTCGATCTACTTCAAGGGGGCGCGCGCGAAGGTCCAGATCGCCCTCGTCACCGGGAAGAAGCTCCGGGACAAGCGCGAGACGATCCGCCGCCGCGAGGCCGACCGCGAGGCCCGCGCCGCGATGAAGGCGGCCCGGAGGCGGTGAGGCGGGGGCGGCGGCCCCCTGATAAGATCCAGTCTCAACAGGGATCGGGACCACTCATTCGAAGGTGGGCCATCAGGAGGGTGTCATGGGCGCGTCGCAGTGTCCGGTGCGTGGCGTTCTCTTCCCGTCGATTCGGGAAATGGTCTTCTCGGTCGCGGCGTGCGGACTGCTCTGTTCCCTGCGTCCGACGCTCCTCGCGGCGGCCGGCCCCGCGAGCGGGGACCCCGTCGTGGGACAGGCCGTGGCAGCCGGTCCGGCCGTGACCGAGACGACCTCCGAGATCATGGCCCGGCAGATGCGGATGTCGGGCACGCCGCAGAAGACACTCGAGTTCTTCCTCGGCCGGGCCGACACGAGCCACAAGAAGGTCGACCCCGCGGCTGCGAGCCGGCGGCAGGGGCCGGCCACGGGCCCGCAGTCGCCGGAGATGTCGAGCGGAGGTGGCCCTCTCCTGCCGCAGACGATCGGCGTGAACGCCGACGGCCCGGCCTCGGGCTCCTCGCCCTGCGGGACTCCTCCCGACACGATGGGCGCCATCGGCCCGACGCAGTTCGTCGTCTTCGAGAACTGCAACATCGTCACGTACAGCAAGGCCACGGGAGCGGCCGACGGCGTCCTGAACACGACGCCGAACAACTTCTTCAACTCCGTCCGCTCCAGCTCGACCAGCGACCCGCACGTACGGTACGACCGGCTCAGCCAGCGCTGGTTCCTCCTGATCATCGACGTGACCTTTCCGAACAACCGGGTCCTTCTCGCGGTCAGCAACTCGGCCACGATTACCCCTTCGACGGTCTGGACCTTCTTCTATTTCCAGACGGCCGTCGGGACGCACACGAGCTGCCTGGCGGACTACCCGACGCCCGGCATCGACGCGAATGCCGTTTACGTCGGCGTGAACCAGTTCTGCGGGGGCAGCCTCAACTCGGCGTCCTACGCCGGGTCGGACTTCTTCGTCGTCCAGAAGAGCTCGGTCCTTGGGGCTGGCCCAACCCCCCATGTCACCGGCTTCACGAGCACGACGTCCCCGACGTTTCCGTACGGCACCATCCCCTGGACGCCTCACGGCGTGGACAATTCAGACCCGGCCGCGACCGAAGGATGGCTGATCGGGACCGACAACTACTCATGGAGCCAGCTGGATCTCATTCGGATCACGAACCCCGGAACGGCCAGCCCCACGTCGTCGTCTGTGCCCATCGCAACCGCGAACCAGGGGAGCCCCATCACCCAGCCCCATCTCGGGAACACCGGCGGGCCGGCCGGGGAGATCGACGCCATCGACAACCGCCCCATGATCGCGACGTATCGGGACGGGAGCCTGTGGACCTCGATGCCGGTCGGCGTGACGATGTCCGGGGGGGTCTGCACCGGCGTGGCGGGGGGAACGGCGGACCGGGACGCCGTCTTCTGGTGGGAGATCCGGGGCATCCCGACCGGCTCGACGCCCTCGATCCATCAGGCCGGAATCGTTTGCGACACCACGTCGCTGACGAACCCGTACTTCTACAGCTACGGCTCGATCACTCCGAACGGCCTCGGGCAGGCGGCTGCGGGCTTCACGATCGCCGGAAGCCTAACCTACATCAGCGGCGGCACCGCGGGGCGGCTCTCGGGGGGCACCCTCGGATCGCTCCAGTCGATCAACCTCTATGCCCCGGGAGTCGGCGCTTACAACCCGAGCTGGGATAACGGCTCCGGCTATGGCTTCCGGCGTTGGGGCGACTACTCCTTCACCAGCCTCGACCCCTGCGACGACATGACGCTCTGGACGATCCAGGAGTACGTCCCGGTGGCTAACCAGTACGGCTCCCGATTCGCGGAGCTGAAGGGCCCGCCTCCTGCCACGCCAGCCTCGGCCAGCCCGCCGTCCGTCGCCGCCGGACAGTCCAGCGTCAGCGTCGTCATCACCGGGACCTCGTCTTCCGGCTCCGGCTTCTACGACACGCCGTCCAGCATGTCGGCCGAGCCGTGCCGGCTGCGGATCGGGGCGGCGGTGACGGGGGGTGTGACGGTCAACAGCATGACCTATACCGACCCGACGCACGTCACGCTCAACCTGAACACGACCGCGACAACGGGGGGAGCCAAGAACGTCACCGTGACGAACCCGGACGGACAGTCAGCGACTGGAAGCAGCATCCTCACGATCACGGGAGGGTGCACGCCGCCGCCTACGCCGGTCGTCACGGCGCCGTCCGCGGTCGGTGCGGGCTGCCCGAACCGGACCGCGAGCGTGGTAAACCACGCCGGCTCCACGTACGCCTGGATCGTCACGAACGGCGCGATCACGGCCGGGCAGGGGACGAGCCAGATCACCTTCACAGCGGGGACGGCGGGGACGCCGCTCACGATCTCGGTGACGGAGACCTCGTCCGGCTGCACGAGTGATCCAGGTAGCGCCAGCATCACGGTCCTTCCGGCCGGATCGGCCGTGCTCTTCTACACCGTCGCGCCCTGTCGGATGCTCGACACGCGAAGCTCCGCGCCGCTCTCCGCCGGCGGGACGTTGCCGGTGGCGCTCACCGGGGCGCCGTGCGGCATTCCGTCCGGTGCGACGTCGGTTTCGGTGAATATGGCGGTGACGCAGCCGGCAGGGACGGGGCACCTGACGATCTATCCGGCGGACGAGACACAGCCCCTGATCAGCAACATGAATTTCAACACTGGCCAGACCCGGTCCAACAACGCGGTTCTGCGTCTTTCTGCGGACGGGACCGGAAGCGTCAACGTCTACAACGGCTCCGGGGGAACGGTTCAGGTCATCATCGACGTGAACGGCTACTTCCAGTAGGGACGGGTCGTTGAAGGGGTGCGTGTCGATCGGCTGAGTCCGTGAACCGGTCACCGGTGTGACCCTCATTCTGTCTGGCGGGGGGGACAGGGACAAATTTTGTTGGGGGCTCCGGGCTGATTTTCGCCGCCGGGCCCCTAGATAAGCCCCTC
>JBLMYG010000024.1:0-22386 GCA_050258155.1 Acidithiobacillales bacterium | reverse complement strand
CGCTGTCGAGAAGGGCCTTCACCGGTACGGGGACCGCCTGCAGCGACACCCCGCCCGACTCGATCTGCGAGAGGTCCGTCAGATCGGAGACGAGGTCCTGCACCTGGGACGACTGGCGGCTCAGGATGTCGAGGAGGCGAGCCATGTCGGGCGGGAGCGCCGGCTCCGCCGAGAGGGTTTCGACCGCGGCGCGGATCGCCGCGATCGGAGTCCGGAGCTCGTGCGAGACGTCGGAGACGAAGCGGCGGCGCATCATCTCCGTCTGCTCGTGCTCGGTGACGTCGCGGACGACGCCGACCGCGGCGGGCTCTCCCTGCCGCGCCGCGTGCGGAACGGGACGGACCGTCACCTCCAGGATCCGCTCGGGCGCCGATTCACCGCCGAAGCGGACGGTCTCTGCGATGGAGGTTGACGCTTCGCCTGTCGGCGAGACGCCGGCCTCGAAGAGGCGGTGGATCGCCGGCTCGCGGACCAGGTCGAGCAGCGCCCGGCGGGGGACGCCGGCAGGGGCGCGGAAGAGAGCGAGGGCCGCCGGGTTGGCGTCGAGGAGGTCGAGGGCGGCGTCCACGACGATCAGCCCGGCCGGCACCTGGTCGAAGACCGTCCGGGCGAGGAGTCGCATCTTCTGGGTCCCCTCTCGTTCCGCCGTGACGAGGCGGGCGAAGCGGGTGAGGGCCGCGAACACCTCCGCGGTCCCTTCAGACGCGGCCCGGGGGAGGGCCGGGGCGCGCCCCTCCGAGGCTTCCGTGATCCCCTCGGTCACGCGCGACAGCTCCCGCCGCTGCCGCTGTCTCACGGCGAGGAAGAGCGCGGCCACGAGGAGGCCGGCGCCCACCGAGACACGGTCGGTCGTCCTGCGGAACGGAGCTTCCTGTGCGTCGAGCTCGTGCTGGCTCATCGCCAGGCGGACGTATCCCAGCGGCGCGGATTCCGTGCCGATCCTTCTGGCCACGTAGACGAACGGAATCTCGACCGTGGCCGACGTGCGCCGGTAGAAGCCGAAGCCGCTTCGCCGCGCCTCGACGACCTCCGGCCGGTTGCCATGGTTCTCGACGCCGGCGAGCCTCTCCGGGTCCACCTCACTGTCGGCGAGGACCCTCCCGTCCGCCGCGATCAGCGTGACGCGTGAGCCCGTCTGGCGGGCGACGGCGCGGACCTTCTCGTACGGGGAGGCGCCGGAGGCGAGATCATTCGCGAACTCGGCACCGAGCGGAAGGAGCCTGTTCTCGAGCTCGCGCCTCGTCCTCTCGGCGACGGCGCCGTCCAGGGTCCTGTCGAGGAGAGCCGCGAAGAGCGCTCCCAAGACGAGGCCGGCGAGGACGGGGACCAGGATGCGCCTCATGCTCGTCTCACCTCGCGAACCGGTAGCCGACGCCGACGACCGTCTCGATCATTTCCTCCCCGATCTTCTTCCTGAGGGAGCGGACGTGGACGTCGACCGTGCGCGTCTCTATGTCGGCCGCGTAGTCCCAGAGGCGCGTCAGGATCGTCTCCCGGCTCACGACGCGCCCGGCGCTCCGGATCAGGAGCCAGAGGAGGTCGAACTCCTTCTTCGTGAGGTGGACCTCACGGCCGTCGCGGAGGACGAGGTGCCGGGCCCGGTCGATCCGGAGCGCGCCGCGCTCGAAGACCTCGTCGGGGGCCTCGCCGGACCGTGCGCGCCGGAGCTGTGCGCCGATCCGGGCGAGCAGTTCCCTCATGGAGAACGGCTTCGTGACGTAGTCGTCCGCCCCGAGCTCGAAACCGAGGAGCTTGTCGCGCTCCTCGACGCGGGCGGTCAGCATGAGGACCGGAATCTTCCGGGTCTCGTCCCCCTTCCTGAGCTCGCGGCAGATCGTCAAACCGTCCACGTCCGGAAGGTTCAGGTCGAGGATGACGAGGTCGAACGGCTTCGCCACGAGGGCGTCGAGGGCGGCAAGTCCCCCTGCGAAGTGTTCCACCTCGTACCGGCCGTCCTTCTTCAGGTTGTATGCGATCGTGAAGGCGAGATCCTCGTCGTCCTCGACGATGGCGATCCGCGGGCGGGTTTCGGCCTTCTCGGTCAACCGAACCTCCCCGTAATGTCGTGCTCGCCGGGGGGCTTGGCTTCGCACGCCCCCCGGGCCCCCCGGGCTCGCGTGCTCATCATCCGAACCTCCCCGTAATGTAATCCTCTGTGGTCTTCATGGTCGGCTTGGTGAAGATCGTGTCGGTCCGTCCGTACTCGATCAGCTTCCCGAGCATGAAGAAAGCCGTCTGGTCCGAGACCCGCGCGGCCTGCTGCATGTTGTGCGTCACGATGACGATCGTGTAGCGTTCCTTCAGACTGAAGATCAGCTCCTCCACCTTGGACGTGGCGATCGGGTCGAGCGCCGAGCAGGGCTCGTCCATCAGGAGAACCTCCGGCTCGACGGCGAGGGCCCGCGCGATGCAGAGCCTCTGCTGCTGCCCTCCCGACAGGCCGAGGGCCGAGGTCTTGAGGCGGTCCTTGACCTCGTCCCAGAGCGCGGCCCTCTGGAGCGCCTGCTCGACACGCTCGCCGAGCCCCGAGGCGTGGGCCGTGCCGTTGATCCGGAGCCCGTACGCGACGTTGTCGAAGATCGACTTCGGAAACGGGTTGGATTTCTGGAAGACCATGCCGACCCGGCGGCGCAGGTCGACGACGTCGGTCCCTGTCTCGTAAATGTCGACGCCGTCCAGCAGCACGTTCCCCTCGACCCTCGTGTCGGCGATGATGTCGTTCATCCGGTTCAGGCAGCGGAGGAACGTCGACTTTCCGCAGCCCGACGGCCCGATGAAGGCCGTCACGGACCTGGAAGGGATCTCGACCGAGATGTCGTGGAGGGCCTGGGTGGAGCCGTACCAGAAGTCGAGGTGTCGGGCCTCCATCCGGACGGGCGTCGCGAACGCCAGCGTCGGAGCGGACTGTGAAGCGACGGGTGCCGGCGGCGGCAGGGCGATTCCGTGAGCCGGCGGCCCGCCGGGGGTCAGGGCTCTTGGCATCATGTCCGGTGCATCCTTTCCAACCGCCTCGTGACGACCCGGGACAAAGCCGAGAAGGTGAAGACGACTGCGACGAGAACGAACGCTCCGGCCCACGCCTGCCGGTGCCAGTCGTCATAAGGGGAGATGGCGTACGTGTAGACCTGAACCGTTAGAGAGGCGATCGGCTGTGTCAGCGACGTGGACCAGAACCGGTTCGAGAACGACGTGAAGAGGAGAGGGGCTGTCTCGCCCGCGATGCGGGCGAGCGAGACGAGGATGCCGGTCATGATGCCGGGCAGGGCCGCGGGAAGCATCACCGTGAAGGCCGCCCGGGCTCGGGTGGCCCCGAGCGCCAGAGCCCCCTCGCGGAGGGTCGGCGGGACGAGATTCAGCAGCTCCTCGGTCGTCCGGGTGATGATCGGAATCATCATGAATCCGAGCGCCGTGCCGCCCGCCAGCGCGCTGAAGTGCTTCACCGGAAGGACGACGAGTCCGTAGGCGAAGATGCCGATGACGATGGAGGGGATGCCGTTCAGGACGTCGGCGGTGAACCGGACGGCCGTGGCCAGCCCCGACTTCGGGTATTCGGAGAGGAAGACGCCGGAGACCAGGCCGACGGGGACCGCCAGCAGAGAGGCGAGCCCGATCAGCATCAGCGTCCCCGCGATCGCATTCGCCATGCCACCGCCCGTCTCGCCGACCGGCTTCGGCATCTTCGTGAAGAAGTCCCAGCTGAGCGACGAGAAGCCCTGCCGGATGACGTAGACAAAGATGAAGACGAGCGGCACCAGTGCGATGACCACCGAGGCTCCGCAGAGGAAGACGACGAAGCCCGAGAGGAGCTTCCGCCGGGCGTTCCGGTTCACGCCGAGGCCCCAGAGGCGGCCGGGGCCGCCTCTTTCGGCTCCGGGACCTTCACGTCACGGCTGACGCTCCAGATGAGGAGGCGCGAGAGGACGTTGATGATTAGCGTGATGGCGAAAAGGACGAGGCCGACCTCGATGAGGGCCGAGAGGTAGAGGTCGTCGGCGGCCTCCGTGAACTCGTTGGCGATGACGGCAGCCATCGTGTACTGGGGGGCGAAGAGCGACCAGCTCACCGTGGGGCTGTTTCCGATGACCATGGTGACGGCCATCGTCTCGCCGATGGCCCGCCCGAGGCCGAGGATGACGGCCCCGATGATCCCGGTCCGGCAGTATCTCATCGCCACGCGGATCGCCTCCCAGCGGGTGGCGCCGAGGGCGTAGGCCGCCTCGCGCTGTGTCTGCGGGACGGCCTTCAGGACCTCGCGGGCCACCGAGGAGGTGAAGGGGATGACCATGACCGCGAGGATGAGGGCCGCCGAGAGCATTCCGACCCCCACGGGAGGGCCGGTGAAGAGCGGTAGCTTCCGTGCCCAGGCCGGCATCAGGAGCTGAAGCTTCCGGACGACCGGCACGAGGACGAAGACGCCCCAGAGGCCGTAGACGATCGAGGGGATGGCGGCGAGCAGCTCCGTCAGGAAGGCGAGCGGGGTGCGGAGAAAGCGGGGCGACAGCTCGGAGAGAAAGATGGCGATGCCGAGGGCCACCGGCGTCGAGATCAGGATCGCCAGGAACGACGAGTAGAGCGTGCCCCAGATGAAGGGGCGGGCGCCGAAGTCGCCGGAGACCGGGTCCCACGTGCCGGTCTTCCAGAAGTCGAAGCCGAACCTGGCGATGGAAAGTCGGGACTGCCTCCAGAGTTCGAACGCGATGGCCGCGACGAGGAGCGCGACGAGAAGGGCGAAAAAGCCCGTCCCCCAGCGGAAGGACCGGTCGTCGGCGCCTCGGCGCGAGGACGGGCTCTTCAGCATGGAAACACTTCCCGGGCCGGAGCTACTGAACCTTGATCTTGCTCAGAGCGTCCATTTCCAGCGCCACGACCTCGCGCGGCAGCGGAGCATAGCCCAGGGCGGCGCAGTATTTCTGTCCGTCGGTTAGCGCCCACCTGAAGAAGTCGACCATGATCTTGGCGCGCTCTTTGTCCTTCGGGTTCTCGTAGAAGAGCATCCACGTGAAGGACGAGATCGGGTAGGCGTCGGCGCCCGGGGCATTCGTGATCGAGACCCGGAAGTCCCTTGGCATGGCCTTGGCCGCTCCGGCGGCAGCCTCCGTCACGGTCTCGAGCGAGGCCCTGAGGAACTTGCCGTCGTGGTTCTGCACGTCGCCGTAGCTGATGTGGTTCTGGATGGCGTAGATCAGCTCGACGTAGCCGATGGCTCCGGGCGTCTGCTTCACGAGACCAGAGACTCCCTCGTTTCCCTTCCCTCCGATTCCGGTCGGCCAGTTCACCGACGTTCCGACGCCGACCCTCTTCCTGAACTCGGGCGAAACCTTCGAAAGGTAGTCGCACCAGATGTAATTCGTCCCGGATCCGTCGGAGCGGTGGACCGGTGTGACGTCCGTGTCGGGAAGCGCCACACCCGGATTAAGCTTCGCGAGCTGCAGGTCGTTCCACTTCGTGATCTTGCCGAGGTAGATCCCCGCGAGGACCGGGCCGGTGAACTTCAGGGTCGCCGTGACGCCGGGAATGTTGTAGGAGGGGACGACGCCGCCGAGGACCGTCGGGAAGTGGAGGATGGGGCCGGGCGCGGAAGCAAGCTGTTCGTTCGTCATCGGGCCGTCCGAAGCGCCGAAAAAGACCGTCTGGTTCGTGAGCTGGCGGATGCCGCCGCCCGAGCCGATCGACTGGTAGTTGATCTCGATCGCCGGGTGTTGCTTGTGGTACTCGTCGAACCACTTGGAGTAGATCGGGAATGGAAACGTCGCACCGGCCCCGACGATCTGGATCTTCTGGGCGGAGGCCGAGCCGGCCGAAATAGCCAGAGCCACGACAACGGCGGCGAGAGCCGGTGTGACTCGGTTCAACTTCATGGTCATTCTCACCTCCTGCATTCCGGGAAACGATTAGGGACTCGTGTTAAGACGGTGTAAAGGCAACCAGGACGCATGGTCAGAAGTTGAGTAGAGTGTGCAGGCCGTACTTCCTGTTGTCCGGCACGGCCGGGGAGTAGTCGCTGAACGTCTCGTCGTCGTAGTCCGCCATGAGGGCGGCGTTGATCCCGTGCCCGAAGTCGAACCACCAGGCGATCCCCGCGATGACACGCTTCTTCTTGGGGTCGAGGTCCCTGTTCGCCTTGTACTCGTCGTAGCGAACCAGCGCCTCTAGTCCGAAGGATGTCCGGGGATTGACCCAGGCCGACAGTCCGGTCGCCGTGACGGTCGGAGCTCCGGGCGCGGCCTGGTTCTCGCCCCAGATGTACGAGAAACCCGCGTTCATATACTGGTACTCGAAGGTCGTGTCGACGAGCCAGCGGTTCCTCTTCTGGTCGTGGGCCACGTGGTCGGCGTTGTAGAAGCCGCTGATCCGCCACCCCTTCGCGACCTGCACGGACGGGAGGGGACGGACAGAGGCCCGGACCTGGAACCCTTTCTGGTCGTTCGCCTCGGCCTTGTTGTATCCCTCGCCGTTGTAGAAACCGAGGTGGACGTCCCCGAAGTTGCCGGGGAAGTTGTAGTGCCCCGAGAGGCCGAGGTCCGAGGATGTGAGGAATCCGTCGCGGTCGACCTCTGTCGGGCCCTGGAACCGGTACCGGTAGATCCCCTCGGCGTAGTCGATGTAGGGGGTCTGCTGGAGGCCGAGACGGATCCAGGTCCCCTTCGTGGTCCACTCGTCCATGTTGAACTGCCCGAATCCGTACTTGAGGCGAACCACGAGGCTTCCGGCGAGCGAACCGGTGGCGTCGGTGTCCCGCACGATGTCGGGCGTGATCCGGAAGGAGACGAGGTGATGGAGCTGGCCCGTCACGTTGATGTAGCCGCGGGTGATATTGAAGGAGTTGGGGTTGATTTCGTTTCCGTTCGCGTCCTTGCCCTTGGGGGAGTCGGTGTACGTGTAGTCCATGAACAAAGTCCCGCCGATCTTCACGAACGGCTTGTCGTCCGGGGGTGTGGTGCCTGCCGCGGGGGTGACCTGAGCCGACGCGCCGACCGCAAACGTGAGGGCGGCTGCCCAGAGGCCCCCGAGGCCTGCGAGCCGCGCAGGAAACGTTCCTCTCTTCATCGAGAACTCCTCCTTTTCGAGCCGCGACTCTCGCCAAGCGGCGTGAAGAGCCCGGGGTGACGGGGTAAAGTTTCGGCGAAGAAGCGAAAGGTCCCGTCTTTCCGGAGCCTTCCGGGAGCGGCCTGCGTCAGGGGCGGTGAAGGACTCCTGTAACACCCAGGAGGGCAAGGGTCTTCCAGGAGAGGGCCGCCACGAGGGCCGAGGCGGGAATCGTCAGGACCCAGGCGACGACGATGTTCCGGGCCACGCCCCACCGCACTGCAGAAAAGCGCCGGACGGAGCCGACGCCCATGATGGCGCCCGTGATCGTGTGCGTGGTCGAGACGGGGATCCCCGCCCACGACGCGCCGAGGAGGGTGCAGGCGCCGGCGAACTCGGCGCAGGAGCCCCCCACCGGCTTCAGCGCCGTGATCCGCATCCCCATCGTCCGGACGATCCGCCAGCCTCCCGCAAGGGTCCCGAGGGCAATGGCGGCGTGACAGACAAGGATGATCCAGAGGTGGATCTCCACGCGCGGCAGATAGCCGGCCGAGAAGAGGAGGACCGCGATGATCCCCATCGTCTTCTGCGCGTCGTTCAGGCCGTGGCCGAACGAGAAGGAAGCCGCCGAGATGAGCTGGACCTTGCGGAAGAGGCGATCGACGGGCTCTGGCCGCATCTTCCGGAAGATCCAGACCACCGAGAGGAAGTAGACGAAGCCTAGGACCAGCCCTATGAGAGGCGAGAGGACGATGAAGGCGACCGTCTTCTCCAGCCCGCTCGCGACGAGGACCTTGGTCCCCGCCTTGGCCACGCCGGCACCGGCGAAGCCGCCGATGAGGGCGTGCGAGGACGAGGAGGGGAGGCCCCACCACCAGGTCAGGAGGTTCCAGGCGATGGCGCCGACGAGTCCGGCGAGGATCAGGACCGGGTCCACGACCGAGGGGTCGACGATGTCCTTTCCGATTGTCGAGGCGACGCGCGTCTCGAAGGCGAAGGCAGCGATGAAGTTGAAGAAGGCCGCCCAGATGACGGCGATTCGCGGCGTCAGGACGCGGGTCCCGACGACCGTGGCGATGGAGTTGGCCGCGTCGTGGAAGCCGTTGACAAAGTCGAAGACAAGGGCCACGACGACGACGAAGATGACAAACGCCATGGAGCTCAGGACGACTTCAGGACGATCTGCTCCAGGACGTTGGCCACGTCCTCGCACGCGTCCGTCGCCGTCTCGACGAGCTCGTAGATTTCCTTCCACTTCATCAGCATGAAGGGGTCCTTTTCCTTCTCGAAGAGCCGGCTGATGGCTCCGCGATGCACGGAATCGGCCTCGTTCTCCAGCCGGTTGATCTCGATGCAGGCGTCTAGGATCTGCCGCGAGTTTTTCAGGTCGGAGAGGAGAGCCAGGGCGCGCTGGATGGCCTTGGCGGACTGGACGATCAGGTGCGCCGAGGCCCGCAGCTCCGGCGTGGCGGCCGGGATTTTGAACAGAACGAGGCGGGCGGCGCTGGCGTCGATCAGGTCGAGGACGTCGTCGAGCCTCGATGTCAGCTCGTAGATGTCCTCGCGGTCGATGGGCGTGATCCAGGTCCGCGACAGGAGGTTGAAACTCTGGTGCGTGACCTGGTCCCCTTCGTGCTCGAGGTGCTTGATCCGGCCGACCTTCACCTCCACGTCCGTGAAGTCCGTCGCCAGGTCCTCGAAGGCGGTGGCGGCCTCCACGATGATCTCGGCCGTTCGATTGAACTGGGGGAGGAAGTTCTCTTCGCGGGGGAGGAGTTTCAGCACGCGAACCTCTTGCTCTGAAGTCGGTCCGGAGGATATCTCACATCCGGAGGTTGGGGTCGGTGCAGCGCCGAAGCGCGTAGCGCCGTTCCTGCTCAGCGCGAGGCGCGCGGGACGACGTGAACCGCCTGCGCCTTGACCGAGGCCGTGACGGTCTGGGCCGGCTCGAGGGCGAGCTCCACGGCCGCCGATCGCGTCACGAGGGCGGCCAGCGGAAAGCCGGCGTCGAGGTGGACTCTCACGAGCGGCCCTTCGTTCACGAGCGAGACAACGCGGGCTCCGAAGCGGTTCCGCGCGCTCGTGGCGGCCGCCGGACCCCGTTCGAGAAGTACCTCCTCGGCCCGGATGCAGGCAAGGACGTCGCCCGTGACGGTCGCGCCCGTGTCGACTGCGGCCAGGCTGCGGCCCGATACGTCGAGGTGAACGAGCCCTTCAGCGCGGCCCACGACGCGGGCGGCGAGGACGGTCTCGACACCGACGATCCGCGCGATATCGGCGTCGGCGGGCCGGCTGAAGACCTCCGGAACGGGTCCCGTCTGGCGGAGGCTCCCTCCGACGAGGACGGCGATCCGGTCTCCGAGGGCGAGCGCCTCGAGCCGGTCGTGCGTCACGACGACCGTCGGGATTCCGGCGGCCGCGAAAAGGGGGCGAAGCTCGGCACGCAGGGTCTCGCGAGTCGGCGCGTCGAGCGCCGAGAGCGGTTCGTCGAGCAGGAGGAGCCGGGGATGCGGCGCGAGCGCCCGCGCCAGAGCCACTCGCTGGCGCTCGCCGCCGGAGAGCTCGGACGGCCGGCGACTCTCCTTCGACTCGAGGCGAACGAGGCGCAGCACCTCGCGGACGCGTTCCCCCCCGGCGCCGTCACGGCGGGGGAGTCCGTACCGGACGTTCTCGGCGACGGTCAGATGCGGGAAGAGGGCATCCTCCTGGGAGAGATAGCCGAGGCGGCGCGCCTGCGGAGGAAGGTGAACGCCCCGTCCTGCGTCGAACCAGATCTCCTCGCCGTACCGGATCGTCCCGCGGTCCGGCGGTGTCAGCCCGGCAAGGCATCGTAGAAGGGTCGTCTTGCCGGCACCGGACGGGCCGAAGAGGACCGTGACAGGATCTCCCTCGACCGGAAGGCGAAGCGCGGCGGAGACGACGGCCCCGCTCGCGAACCGCTTCTCGACGTCGAGGACTATCTCCACGGCGCGGTCCCGCGGACGTCGCGGCGAAGGCCGTACGTCAGGAGTAGGACGGTCACCGAGACGGCGAGCAGCAGCATGGCCGTCGCGCCGGCCCGCCCGTAGTCGAGTGCCTGCACGTCGTCGTAGATGGAGATGGAGGCCGTCCGCGTCAATCCAGGGATGTTCCCGCCGACCATCAGGACGACGCCGAACTCGCCGAGTGTGTGGGCGAAGCTGAGAACGGCGCCCGTCACGAGGCCACGGCGCGAGAGAGGGAGGACGACGCGAAGAAAGGTCCCTGCGCGCGAGACGCCGAGGCACCACGAGGCTTCGAGGAGGCTCGGCTCGACGGACGCGAATGCCGACGCGAACGGCTGGACGGCGAAGGGAAGGCTGTAGAGGACCGACGCGAGAAGCAGGCCTTCGAAGGTGAATGCGAGGCCGTGGCCCGTCGCCGCCTCCCAGAGCCGGCCGAGCGGGCTCTTCGGCCCGAGCGCGACGAGAACGCAGAGGCCGAGGACCGTTGGCGGAAGGACGAGGGGGAGGGCCACGACCGCCTCGACGAGAAACTTCCAGCGCCGGCGCGAGAAGGCGATCCAGGCCGCGACCGGGATGCCGGCCAGGAGGAGAAGGAGCGTCGTCGCGAGGGCGAGCTTCAGGCTGAGAAGAAGCGCGACGCCGTCCATCACGGCACGGCCGGCTCGAAGCCGTGCCGTCTGAGAATTGCCTGGCCGACAGGTCCGAGCAGGATGTCCCGAAATGCCTTCGCGCCCTCGGGGTCGTGCGTCCCCTTGAGGATTGCGCCCCCCTGGACGAGGGGTGCGTGAGCTTCCGCCGGTAGCGCGACACACCGACAGGCTCGCGCCATGGCCGGCGATCGGGCGAGCGAAAGGGCGACGACGCCGGCATCGGCCACCCCGGACTGGACGAATTGAGCCGCCTGGGAGACGTTCTCGCCGAGGACGAGGCGCTGGCGGACCGCGTCGAGAAGGCCGGCGTTCTTCATCGCTTCCTCTGCGGCGCGCCCATACGGGGCGTGTCGCGGGTTCGCGATGGCGATCTTCCGAAGTCCGGGTGCAAGAAGTATCTTGAGGCCTTCGGTCCCGACCGGGAGCGGCGACGAGGCCGGGACACAGAGGGCAAGTCGCCCCTTTGCATAGACGAAGACGTTTCCCGAGACCAGGCCGTCGGCTTCGAGCTTTCCCGGGTCGTCGAGGTCGGCCGACAGAAAGAGATCGAAGGGAGCGCCGTTTTCTATCTGTGCGAAGAAATTCCCGGACGAGCCGTAGGTGATCGAGACGCCGACGCCGGGCTGCGCCTTCCGGAACGCCGCGGCCACCTCTTCCAGCGTGAACTTCAGGTCGGCGGCCGCCGCGACCCGCATCTCCCGAGGCGGGGCCTGGGGCGCGAAAGCTGCCGCCAGGAACGCGGGAACGAGGAGCGCGCCGGGCACGGGCACGGTGCGGAAGTTACACCACCTCCCTTGACGGCAAAGGCGCGCGGGGCGTAGCGTCGTTTCGCATTCTTGGGGGGATGCATGGAGGTTTTCTCCTCCGACGTTCTGATCGTGGGCGGTGGCGGGGCGGGCCTGCGCGCGGCCATCGCCGTGGCCGAGGCGGCGCCCCATCTGAGCGTGGCCGTCATGTCGAAGGTCTACCCGATGCGGAGCCATACCGTCTCGGCCGAAGGGGGTGCCGCGGCGGTCATCAAGGCCGGAGACAGCCTCGACGCCCACGCCTACGACACCGTCTCCGGAGGGGACTGGCTCCCCGATCAGGACGCCGTGGAAGCGTTCGTCAGGGAGGCCCCGGAGGAGATGCTCCGGCTGGAGCACTGGGGCTGCCCCTGGAGCCGCGAGGCGGACGGGCGGATCGCCGTCAGGTCCTTCGGCGGGATGAAGGTCCAGCGGACCTGGTTCGCCGCGGACAAGACCGGCTTTCACATGCTCCACACCCTCTTCCAGACGACGCTGAAGTACGACGGCATCGAGAGGTACGACGAGTGCTTCGTGACGAAGCTCCTCGTGGAGGAGGGCCGATGCCAGGGCGTCGTGGCGATCGAGCTGGCCAGCGGCAAGGTGCTGGCCGTCCTGGCCCGGGCGGTCGTCCTCTGCACGGGGGGGTGCGGCAGGATCTTCCCCTTCACGACGAACGCCAACATCAAGAACGGCGACGGGATGGCTCTGGCCTGGCGGGCGGGAGCACCGCTGAAGGACATGGAGTTCGTCCAGTACCACCCGACCGGCCTCCCGTTCACCGGCATCCTCATCACCGAGGCGGCGCGTTCGGAGGGGGGGTGGCTCGTGAACAAGAACGGCTACCGCTATCTCCAGGACTACGACCTCGGCAGGCCCGAGCCGAAGCCCGTCCTGAAATCGATGGAGCTGGGCCCGCGCGACCGTCTCTCACAGGCCTTCGTGAAGGAGCAGGAGAAGGGGAGAACGCTCGCCGGGCCTTACGGCCACTACGTCCACCTCGACATCCGGCACCTCGGCGAGACGCTGATCGACAGGAAGCTCCCTTTCGTGCGGGAGCTCTGCCGCAAGTACGTCGGGATCGACCCGGTGCACGAGAAGATCCCCGTCCGCCCCGTCGTCCACTACATGATGGGCGGCATCTCCACCGACATTCACGCGGCCACGCCTCTCCCCGGCCTCTACGCCGCCAGCGAGGCCGCCTGCGTCAGCATCAACGGGGCCAACAGGCTGGGCTCGAACTCCCTGCCGGAGTGCCTCGTCTTCGGAGCCCGGGCGGGTCGGGCGGCGGCCGGGTTCGCGGCCGAGCAGAACGCGCCGGGACCTCCGGTCGTGGCCCAGGCGCACGACGAGGAGCGGAGGCTCGCCCGGAGCTTTCTCGAGAAAGCCGACGGAAAGGAGAGCATCGCCGGCCTCCGCGACGAGATGCACAGGACGATGGAGGAGAGCGCCGGTATCTACCGGAGCGGCCCCTCTCTGACGAAAGCGGCCGACAAGCTGGACGAGCTTTCCGAGAGGTTCCGGGACCTGTCGATCACGGACCGGAGCCACACGTTCAACACGGAGCTGACCGCTGCGCTGGAGCTCTCTTACATGCTGGATCTGGCCCGGGTCATCGTCCAGTCGGCCCTCGAGCGAGAGGAGTCGCGCGGATCGCACCAGCGGACGGACCATCCCCGGAGAGACGACGAGCGCTACCTCACCCACACGCTGGCCTTCTTTCGGCACGGAGGCCCTCCGAGGATCGAGTACCTGCCGGTCACCCTGACCCGATGGCCGCCCGGCGAACGGGTCTATGGAAGGGCGTAGGGAAGCCGCGGTGCCCGAGACCGTGACCCTCGAGGTGACGCGCTACCGGCCGGAGGAGGAGTCCGAGCCGACGTTTCAGGCGTACGACGTCCCCTTCCGGAAGGACTGGGTCGTCCTCGACGCCCTCAACTACGTCAAGGACAGGCTGGACGGCTCTCTGTCGTTCCGGTGGTCCTGCCGGATGGGCGTCTGCGGGAGCTGCGGAATGACCGTGGACGGTGTGCCGAAGCTGACCTGCTCGGCTTACCTGTCCGACTACCTGCCGGGACCCATCCGCGTGGAGCCGCTCAGATTCTTCCCGGTGGTGAGGGACCTGGTCGTCGACATCGGCGACTTTCTGAAGAAGCTCAGGAAGGTCAAGCCGTGGATCGTCCGTCAGGACGAAAAGCCGCTCTCGGACGGCGAGTATCGCCAGACTCCCGGGGAGCTCGACTCCTACAGGCAGTTCAGCATGTGCATCAACTGCCTCCTCTGCTACTCGGCCTGTCCGATCGTCGGGCTCGAGCCCTCCTTCATCGGCCCCGCAGCCATCGCCCTCGCCCAGCGCTGGAGCGGCGACTCCAGGGACCGGGGATCCGCAGAGCGACTGAGGATCCTCTCGGAGTCCGACGGCATCTGGCAGTGCACGTTCGTCGGGGAGTGCACCAAGGTCTGCCCGAAGGACGTCGACCCGGCGGGTGCCATCCAGCGGTACAAGCTGACCAGCGCCGTGAGCTGGCTGAAGACGCTCCTTCCCTGGGGAAGCCGATGAGCGCGCCTTCTCCCGTTCGCACCACGCCGTTCCATCCAAAGTGGCACCGACCGCCGGTTTCCGTCTGGTGGTGGCTGAAGAGCCGGCCCTACGCGAAATTCGTCCTCCGCGAGCTGACGAGCGTCTTCGTGGCCTTCTTCTCGCTCGTCCTCCTTTGGCAGCTCCGGGCTCTCTCCCGCGGACCCGAAGCCTACGAGCACTTCCTGGCCCGGCTCAGGAGCCCCCTTTTCATCGCCTTCGATGCCCTCGCCTTCCTCTTCGTCCTTTTCCACGCCGTCACCTGGTTCAACCTGGCTCCCAAGGCGCTCGCCCTCCGCCTGTCGGGGCGGCGCGTCGCGGACGGGGTCATCGTCGGTCTGAACTACGCCGCCTGGCTCGCCCTCTCGGCCGGCGTGGCGCTCTTTCTGCTTCGAGGCTGAATGGCCAGAAGCTCGATCGCCCCGTTCCTCTGGCTCCTCTTCACGGCGGGGGGGACGGTGGCCGCGCTGCTCTTCCCGGTCCACCTCCTCCTCGTCGGCCTCGCCTTCCCGCTCGGGTGGCTGGAGCCGCCCCGGTACGAGTCTCTCCTCGCCCTCGCGAGGCATCCGCTCGTGCGGCTCTACCTCTTCGTCGTCATCTCGCTCCCGCTCTTCCACTGGGCCCATCGCTTCCGCTACACGCTCTACGACGGACTCAAGCTCAAGCACCTCACCCGCTTCATCGCCGTGATCTGCTATGGGGCCGCCCTGGCCGGCACAGCCGCGGCGGCCTACACGCTTCTCGGCCTGCCGTAGGATGGGGGCCAAGGGAGGACACCATGACCGAGCTGAAGCCGCTGCACAAGGAAGCCGTTCAAAGAGCGCTGGAGAAGGCCGAGCGGTACCGGCTCCTGAACGAGCCGGCGGAGGCCGAGAGCATCTGTCTCGACATCCTCCGGATCGAACCGCAGAACCAGCATGCCCTCGTGATGCTTCTCCTCTCGCTGACCGACCAGTTCGAGGGGCCGGGGTCGGACGTGCGCAACGTCCTGGACGTGCTCGGCCGGCTCTCGGGCGAGTACGAGCGGGCTTACTACCGCGGCATCATTCACGAGCGGCGGGGGCGCGCCGTGATCCGGAACGGCGGCCCGCACTCCCGCTTCATCGCCTACGACCTGATTCGCGAGGCGATGGAGAGCTTCGAGAAGGCCGAGGCGCTCCGCCCGCAGGGCAACGACGACCCGATCCTCCGGTGGAACACCTGCGTCCGCCTCCTTAAGACTCACCCCGAGCTGGAGAGCGCCCCGGAGGAACGGGTCGAGCAGCCGCTGGAGTAGGGAGGTCGAACAGGCCCCGTCGGCCGGCGTCACCCGGTTCCTTCACCGGTAGGATGGACGTCCGGCCGAATGAACGATTCCCGCGTCGTCGCCACGATCGACATCGGGTCGAACTCGATCAAGCTGCTCGTGGCGCGCCTCGACCCGGAGGACCCGGACCACTATGACGAGGTTCTTCGAGAGAAAGAGATGGTCCGCCTCGCGCAGGAGACGCTCTCGACGGGCGTCCTCTCCGAGGAGGCGATGGCGGACGGCGTCGACTGCGTGAAGCGCTTCGCGGAATTGGCGCGGGCGGCGGGGGCGAGCCGGATCACGGCGGTGGCCACCTGCGCGGTCCGGGAGGCGGAGAACGGTGCGGACTTCATCCGCCGGGTCCGGAGGGAGACCGGGGTGAGGCCGGCCGTCATCTCGGGCGAAGAGGAGGCCCGGCTGACGATGCGGGCAGTCCGCCTCGACCTTCCCGCGTCGTGCGACCCGCTCCTCGTCGTCGACATCGGCGGGGGCTCGACCGAGATCGCGGTCGCGAGCGGGACGGGGATCAAGCTTTCCGAGAGCCTCGACCTCGGTGTCGTTCGCCTGACGGAGCGGTTCGTGAAGAGCGATCCGCTGTCCGGGAAGGACGCCGAGCGTCTCCGGCGGGCGATCCGGAGCCGGCTGAAGAAGCTTCGGAAGCCCGTCCGGAGGACGCGATTCAGGACGGCCGTCGGGACGTCGGGGACCATCCTCGCTCTGGCCCAGATCGCGCGGGCGCTTCGGGGTCGGACGCCGCCGGGGGCCGGACACCTCTCGGTCGGGCTCCGCGACCTCCGCCGCGCGGTGAAGATCCTCTCGCGCACGACCATCAAGGAGAAGGCGCGGGTCCACGGGCTCGAGCCGGAACGGCGCGACATCATCACGGCCGGAGGCGTTCTCCTTCTCGAGGTCATGGAGATCCTCGGCATCGAGACCCTTCTCGTCTCGGAGCGCTCTCTCCGGGACAGTCTCGTCCTCGAGACGCCCGCCGGGCCTCGGGGAGGCGAGGAGCGCGATGCGCGGAGGGCCTCCGTCGAGCGCCTCGCCCGCCGCAACGGCGTCACCGACGACCATGCGGCGCGTGTCCGGGACCTCGCCGTCCGGCTCTTCGACAGCACCCACAGCCTTCACCAGCTCACCCCTCTCGAGCGCGAGTGGCTGGAGCACGCGGCCGTCCTCCACGACGTCGGCCTCTCCATCTCGTATCAGCGCCACCACCACCACTCGTACTACCTGATCGTCCACGGTGGAATGAAGGGCTTCTCGCGCGACGAGGTGGAGGTCATCGCGCAGGTGGCCCGGTACCACCGGAAGGCTCTTCCCTCTGAGCGCCACCAGCCGTTCCGGCGGCTCGACCCGTGGAAGAAGCCGGTCGTCGAGAAGCTCGCGGCCCTTCTTCGCCTCGCCGACGGCCTCGACCGGACGCATCGGGGGCACGTCTCCGGCGTTCGCATCGAGGTGCGGCGGAGGAAGGTCGTCGTGACGGCCGATGCGCGGCGTCCGGCCGACCTCGAGGCCTGGGCGGCCCGGGAAAAATCGGACCTTTTCGAAAAGGTCTTCGGACGCCGCGCCGTGATCCGTCTGAGGAAGTCCGCCCGCCGCGCCGCTCCTCCGGCGCGTCCGGTGCCCCGGCTCGCCCTCGTCTTCTCCGCAGCTCGGCGATAATGCCGGCGTGCCGATGCTGGCGCTCGTGCTTCTTCTCCAGGCCGCCGGAGCGACGCCCGTTCCCACGCCGACCCCGAAGGTGCTCCCCGCGCCGAGGAGAACTCCGGTCGTCGCGAGCGGGGCCGGGGCGGTTCGGACCCTCTCGGACGTTGCGCGCGAGCTCCGGCTCCGGAAGGGAAGCGGCGAGACGCCGCCGAAGCCCGCGTCCCTGACCGTGGCCCCGGCGGGCGGCGGGATCGGAGGAAAGGAACACCCGGCGGCATCCGTGAGCCCGTCCGCCACCCCGGCGGCCGGTTCGGGGCCGGCGGTCGTCGTCGAGTCCGCGGAGCACGAAAGCTCCGTCGGCACCGGAGGCCTGGTTCGCGTGTTCGGGACCGTCCGGAACGCCGGCGACACGCCGGCCTGTGGCGTCGCTCTCTCGGTCCGGCTCTACGACAGCCGGAACGCTTTCCTCGTCTCGAGCAGCGGGACGCCCGACGAGCCGGTTCTGAAGCCGGGCGCGAGGTCGAGCTACTCCGTCACGCTACACGTTCCACCCGGCGTCGCCGGTTCGCTCCGGGACAAGGACCTCACGCCGGGGACCACGCAGGGGAGCGTCACCCTGGAGGGGACGTGGCGCACGCTGGGTCGCGCGGAGACCGAGGTCGTCGCCGCGTCCGACTCCTGTGCGGGAGGGACCCCCGCACCCGCGGCCACGGAGCCGGAGCCGGCACCGGAGACGCCGACGGCGACGCCGCGCTGAGCGCTCAGCTCCGGGCGGGAGGCGGGACAGGCAGGTTCAGGCTCTTCTTCGCGAGGATGTACCGGCTCTGGATCAGGAGAACGGCCGCCCGCGTGTTGGGGTTCCGGCTGAGGGAGGCGGTCGTCCCCTCGATCCCCTGCTTGTCGTTCTGCCAGTTGTAATCGTCGATGAAGCGGTTCGGGCGATCGGCCTTTCCCCATTCGGTCGAGATCTGCTTGAAGACCGGTTCGAAGGAGGCAGGAGGGATCTCGATCTGGATTTCGGCCAGCCGGTTCTGCCAGTACTTGTAGATGATCCGGTCCAGCGGGGCGCCGCCCAAGTCGAGGTTCTCGCCGGGCGCCGTGTAGAAACGGTCGTCGCCGGTCTCCTCGAGGAGGGCCAGGCCCGCCCTCGGGGCCTCGCCCCATTTCATCTCCCGGAAGCCGGCCTTGAGGCCGCGCTCTTCTTTTCGGGGTCCTCCGATGAGTGCCATGGGGCGGCCCCTCCACCGCCGCGAATGTTACCCGAGCGGCGTCACGACTCCAGCTCCCAGTAGAGGTCGAGGCAGGTGTGCGTGGCCTTGGCTCCAGTCCGGAACCGGGCCTTCACCTTGTCGCCGATCTTGATGGGTCCGCGCCCCACGAGGTAGCTCTTCACGATCGTGCAGACCCCCTCGATCTTCACGTCGATCTGGTAGTAGGGGCACGGAATTTCCAGTCCGGTGCCGCCGCGCTCCACGTAGGTGTACGTGTAGATGTAGCCCTTGGGGTTCGGGACCCGCTTCCAGGACATCGGCTGGTGGCAGTCGGGACAG
This sequence comes from Acidithiobacillales bacterium, assembly GCA_050258155.1. GTDB lineage: Bacteria > Acidobacteriota > Thermoanaerobaculia > UBA5066 > UBA5066 > DAOMFB01. The sequence goes on along the minus strand of JBLMYG010000024.1, from coordinate 3,875 downwards.
TCGGCCCGGGGCGGAAGCCAGAGCGCGCCGTCGCCCTTGCTGACCGGGCAGCCAGCATAGACGCAGCGGGTTCCCATCAGCTTCCCCTCGGTCAGCCCCTTGAAATAGGGGGTGAGGAGACCGTAAGTGTGGAAGTGAGTCCCCTCGGCGCCGAACCGGGGGAAGTGGAGGATCCAGGCCTTTCCGGCCACGTCGATCTTCGATGGGGCGATCTTCGGCAGAGCGGTCTTGCTCATGCAGCTCCTCCTACCAGGCCTTCTCGAGGACGGCGCACGTCACGTGGCTCCCCACGCCCGCGTGAGAGATGGCCAGTCCCCGGCGGGGGTCCTTCACCTGGAGGCTCTTCCAGTCCTTCGGCTTTCTTTTGCCGTAGCGCTGCCAGAGCTTCGGGTCGCCGTGGAACTTGTCGTATTTCCCCTGGAGCTGCCAGAAGACCTCGCCGCACTGAAAGATCCCCGTGGCGCCCACGGCATGCATCGTGCCGAGAAGTCCGCCCGAGAGATTGGCCGGGCACTTCCCGGGCTTCCCCGTCCGGGGATTCTCCAGGTAGCACTCGCCGGACGTGACGTAGTCCTGCTCCCGGCCGTAGAGGGTCAGGCCGACGTCGCCGTACGTCTGGAGGTCGGAGATCGTAAAGGCGTCGTGCGTCTCCACGAGATCGAGGTCCTCGATGGGGACCTTCACGCCCGCCATCCGGTAGGCCATGTACGCCGCGAAGCGGGTCGCGCCGAAGCTCTCGAATCCGGGCCAGCGCCCGTCCTCTCTCTCCATCTCGTCGTAGAGCCACTTGTAACCTTCCTCCGTCTCGTGCGGGAGGAGCGGGATCCGCATGGGGCGCCGGTCGCCCGTCCTCAAGGTGTGCGAGCCCCCGGCGGTAAAGAAACGGACGGGCTTGTCGGTGAGCTTGTAGGCCAGCTCCTCGGAGACGAGGAGGGCGGCGGCCGAGCCGACGCTCATGGCGCAGCATTCCAGGAAGCGGAGCGGATCGGAGACGATGTCGCCCTTCAGCACCTCGTCGACGGTGTGCCGGCCCGGCTGCTGCGCATAGGGCGAGGAGCAGGCGTAGCCCCGGTTCTTCACGGCGATCGCGGCACGCACCCTCTCGTCGACGTTGTACATCTCCTGGAAGCGGCGGGCCATCGGGGCGTAGTAACTGGCGTAGTTGCGGGCGAGGCGTGTCTCGAAGTCCTTGCAGGCCGCCGAGGCGATGTAGAAATTGCCCGTCCAGGTCTTCACCTCGTCCATTCGTTCCCAGCCGAGGACGAGGGTGCAGTCGGACAGGCCGCTCGCCACGCTCGTCGCCCCGACGAGCATCGCCGAGCCGCCCGTCGCGCCGCCGGTCTTGACACCGACGTTGGGGAGGAGGTCGAGGCCGAGGTAGTCGTGGACCTTGGCCTCGCAGAGGAGCTGGTCCTGGAAGTGGTCGGCGAACTCTCCGTACGACGCGAAGTTGATGAGCCCCTTCACCTCGAGGGGATCCATCTTGAGGTCGTTCTCCTCGAGGAGCATCCGGAAGGCCATCATGCAGAGCTCGTCGAGCTTCTTCTCGGGATACCGCTTCCGGTAGTCCGTCGTTCCGGCCGCCACCATGTAGACCGGCCGTGTCCATTTCGGGACCCTGAGATTCCCGGGTGCGAACGTGATCATTCAATTCCTCCTGAATATTTCGGCTGCCGGACGAGACGATACATCCGGGGCAGGGGGAAGACCGGACGCCCTGATGGAAATGATGCAGATATCCCACCGCAGGCCGCGAAATGGTCCCGGGACGAGCGCCGTCGCCGCGGGAGAAGGGCTGGTACCCCCAGCGGGATTCGAACCCGCGATCTCCACCTTGAAAGGGTGGCGTCCTGGGCCACTAGACGATGGGGGCTACCGAAGGCCGGCGTCTCTGGAAATGGTGAGCCCTGCGGGAGTCGAACCCGCGACCCCCTGCTTAAAAGGCAGGTGCTCTACCGATTGAGCTAAGGGCTCCCCTCAGCCAGTGTACCAGCCGAGGCCCGTCAGTCGACGAGGCTCGGTTTCAGCCACTCGTCGAGAACGGTCCGGGGCGGGAGGATCGTCTCGTCCCGCTTCGCGCCGTTCGAGAGAAGGGCCACCTTGACGCCGACGATCGCCTCCAGCGCAAGGACGTAGTCGCGCGCCTTGGCCGGAAGCCGCTCGAACGAGTCGACGCCCGCCGTGGGCGCCTGCCAGCCGGGATAGGAGCGGTAGACCGGTCGCGCCGCCTCGCGCCGAGCCCGCCGGACTTGCTCCTCGTCCCGGACCTGTCCGAGATCGGAACGCTCGAGTTTCACCGCGGGAGGAAGATCATCGACGCCGGACGCCCTGCGGCGCGGGAGGCCCGAGAATGGCTCGACAGCCTCGACCGTAACGACGGCAGCGGCGATGAGCAACCGGCCTGATCGTCTTCCGGACCGCTCAGATCGTGTCGAGATGCGAGCGGGGCGGGCGTTCCATCGCGCTCAGTCGTCGCGCCGTTGTCCGGGCGCACTTTGGATCCGAAATACTGTCGCGCCGCGCAGGACGTGGTGTCCGATCAGAGCGGCGGCTGCACTCCAGCCCTGCTCTCGCGTCCCGCCCGGTGCGAGCGTTTTGCCGTTGACGAACTCGGGGAATCCCCAATCCTCGCCTTCCATCTCAAAGGAGTTGGCGCGATGGATCGCCTCGAGATGGATCTTCGCTTCTTTACGGCGGCCCCGCCTCGCGAGATCCGCGACGTAAAAGCCTGTGATCATCGGCCAAAGTCCGCCGTTCTGGTACGCGTAGGGCTTGTTCTTGAAGCTGTTTGAGAACATCACCTGGAGCTTGCTCCAGTCCCGGTCGACCGGCTCGATGACCGGGTGGAAAGCGGGCAGCAGCGGCAGGTGTTTATTGACGAGGTCGTTCGCGATGAAGTCGTCCACCGAGCGGCGCTGCCCGTCGTCGGCGAGGTCGAATAGCGAGGCGAGGACGTTGCCGAACGCATCGAACCGATAGCTGTAGCCGCTCGGCGAGAACGACGGCATCCAGTAGTGACCGGCGCGACGCCTCGACGCCCGCTTTCCCTTTTCGAAGAGGACGTCGTCGTAGATGTCCGCGCTCGCCGGCTCCTCACTGCCGAACCAGTAATTGGCCCGGAGGAGCCGGGCAAGCCGGGCGGTCTTCTCAGCCAGAGGCGCGTCAGGCTTGCCGTCGAAGGCGTCTTGAATGCGGGCCAGAACCCTCAACACCTGCAGGTAAAGCAATTGGTCGTAGAGCACGTATCCGTTGTGCAGGTATTCGTCGGCCCAGTCGCCGGTCAGCGGGACATAGAGGAGGCCGCGCTGGTTGAACTCCCAGGCACCGAGCAGGAATCGCACCCGTTCGAGGCAGGGACGAAGTCTTTCAATGAAGGCGTCGTCTCCGGTCTCCCGCCAGTACTCACCGCAGCCGATGACGAACCAGAGGCCGGAGTCCACTCGGCCTGCGGTGGCGCCGAAGGTCGCTTGGTCCGAAGCCGGGTCGACGTAGCTCGGGATCTCGCCATGAGGTCCCTGGTGGCGGGCCAGCAGGTCGTAGGTCCGGCGCGCCGTTTCGATCAGGTCGGCCTCTCCCGTGAGCAGCGCGGCGAGCCCGAGGATCGTGCCGTCGCGGCTCCAGATCCTCCGGTAGTTCAACCGGTTGGTCGGCGATGCGAGGAAGCCCTCCGGGCTCGCGCACGCGCGCAGCACACCGAGAGCGCGGCGCTCGCCTTCGCGGAAGATCGGGCCGTCTTTCGACTCCTCTTTCTCCATGGTGATGCCCGCCCTTCGGAGCATTGAGCCTTCCTGTCGCGCCGACGCGAGGGACCCTCGTCGCGACCGTCGAGTCTGAGAAGGGTCAAGTGCTACCCCCTGCGGGAGTCGAACCCGCGA
>JBLMYG010000023.1:0-5808 GCA_050258155.1 Acidithiobacillales bacterium | reverse complement strand
GGTCGCGCCCCTTCGCGGGCGCACGTAGAGTAGGCCTCCCGATGATCCGGTCGTGGTCGCAGAGTGCCGGGGCTCCGGCCGTCCCGGCGGCCTTCGCCGTGGCGTCCGGAATTCTCGCGGCGGCCTCCCTTCCGGTCGTGCCGACAGCGGGAGCCGCGGCGCTTCTCGCGGGGGCGAGCCTTGCCGCCGTCGCCGTCTCGCACCGTGGCGACAGGAGAGTCGGCGCCCTCGGCGCGCTGGTCCTCCTGGCCCTTGCAGGGGGATGGCGCTTTCAGCGCGGCTTTCTCGAGCCGGGCCGCCGGACGGCGGCGGCAGCCCGCTGCCTCAGCGACGACGCCCTCGTGGAGGTGACGGGGCGGCTCGACCGGCTCTGGAGCCGAAGCGGATCGCTCCACCGCGCCCGGATCGCGGTCGTGTCGGCCTCCACGAACGGCCGCCCCGTCGACCTCCCGGGTCCGCTCCATCTCCTCGTCGCGGGCGAAAGGGACCCGTCAGACGTCGCCGACATCGGGGACCTCGTCCGGGTCCGCGGGCCGCTCCGCCTGCCGGAGGCGCCGCCGTCGGCCCGCTCGCCCTTCCGGTTCCCGGCCGAGCCGCGACTCGTCCTGAAGAGCGCCGCGAAGATCGAGAAGGTCGCCGGCCCTGCCGGCCTCTTGGGGCCCGTGGAGGAGGCGCATGCCGCGGCGAAGCGGCGGCTCAAGTCGAACCTTGCCGGAACGTCCGAGAGTGACCGGCAGGCGGTCGGACTTCTCCTCGCGCTTCTGATGGGGGAGACGGCGGACCTTCCGGGGGAGACCGTCGCCGCGTTCCGGGACGGGGGCGTGGCGCACATCGTTGCGATCTCCGGGCTGCAGGTGGCTCTCGTGGCGGCCGGCGTCGGCCTCCTGCTGGGCCGCCTCCGGCTGCCGGTGGCCGCGCGCGACGTCATGCTTCTTTGCGCGACGCTCCTCTACGCGGTCTTCGCTGGAGGGCGGCCGCCGGTCTTCCGCGCCGCCCTCATGATCGGGCTCTACCTCCTGGCCAGGCTGCTGGGACGTCCGACCTCCCCCGCGCAGGTCGTCGGATTCGCCGCGCTCGCGCTGCTCCTCTTCGAGCCGGAGGACCTCTTCGACATCGGGTTTCTCCTGACCTTCGCCGCGATCTTCGGGCTCTCGGCATTCGGTGCCCCGCTCGCACGGCGGCTGCGGCAGCGTGGCCTCGGGCCGCGATTCGTAGTGGACGTCGCCGCCGCGACGGTCGGGGCCGAGCTGGCTGTCTTCCCGATCCAGGCCTTCGTCTTCAACATCGTGCCGTTCGTCGGCCTCCTCTCGAATCCGGTCGTCGTCCCGCTCTCGGTCATCTTCCTTTATGCGGCCCTCGTCCTGACGCCCCTGCTTCTCGTCTCACCGCCGGCCGCCGCCTTCGCGGTCGTACCGCTCCGGCTCCTCGCAGACGCGATGGTCGGTGTCCTCTCCGCCCTCGACGGCCTCGCTGCGTTCCGGGTCATCCCGACGCCCCCCTTCGCCCTCGCCGCGGCCGCCGCGGCGCTTCTGTTCGCTGCCGGGACGGCCCGCCGGCCGGCGCTGCGGAGGGCGTCTCTCGTCGGCGCACTCTCCGTCATGTTCTTCCTTCTCGTCCGCAGGGCGCCCCTGGCGGCGGCGGGAACGGCGCGGCTCGAGGCGCTCGACGTTGGGCAGGGTGACGCCTTGCTGCTCGTCTCGCCGTCGGGGCGGGTCCTCGTCGACGGAGGGGGGAGCTGGGACCGGGAGTACGAGTCGGGGCGGCTTCGACTCCTGCCGAAGCTGGGCGACCGGGGAGCCGTAGCGCTCGACGCCGTGGTCCTGACCCACCCTCACCCCGATCACTCGCGGGGTCTCCTGGCGGCGCTGACGCTGCTCCCGGTCGGCGAGGTCTTCCTGCCGGCCACGGCGCCGCGGAACGAGTTTCTGGACGAGTTCCTCGAGGCCGCGCGCCGGCGGCGTCTCCCGCTCCGGCGTCTTTCGGCCGGCGATCGCTTCTCGGCGGGAGGCTTCGACTTCGGCGTCCTCCACCCGGCAGGGCACGCCTACCTCCGCTCGCCGGAGAACAACTGCTCGCTCGTCCTCCGGACGGCGCTCTCCGGGCGGACGCTTCTCCTCACCGGCGACATCGAGGCGGCCGCCGAGAGGGACATTCTGGACGGCCCGGGCCCGCTCAGGGCCGACATCCTGAAGGTGGCCCACCACGGGAGCGTGACCTCCACGACGCCCCCGATGCTCGCGGCGGTCTCGCCGCGGGTCGGCGTCGTGTCGGTGGGCCGGCACAACCGGTTCGGCCATCCGTCGGCCGTCGTCCTCGAGCGGCTCCGCGCGGCGGGTGTCCGGACCTTCCGGACGGACCGGGACGGGGACGTCACCCTCCTCGTCCGGCGGCGCCTGATCCTGCCGATCTTCCCCGAGGCGTTTCCCGAGAGGCGCCCGTGAGCCGTCCGGCGGGCGTCCTCGCCCTCGTCGGCGCGACGGCGACGGGGAAGTCGGCTCTCGCGGTGGCCGTGGCCCGGCGCCTCGGGGGAGAGGTGGTCTCCGCCGACGCCTTCGCCGTCTATCGGGGGTTCGACGTGGGAACGGCGAAGCCCTCGCCGGCGGAGCGGGCGCTCGTGCCTCATCACCTCCTCGATGTTCGCGATCCGACGGCGCCCTGGAGCGCGGGAGATTTCGCCGCCGAGGCGCGGCGCCTCGCCAGGGAGATCCTCGCGCGGGGGCGGCTTCCGATCCTCTGCGGCGGGACGGGCTTCTACGTCAGGGCGTTCTTCGAAGGGCTCTTCGAGGGGCCGCGACGAGACGAGCGACTGCGCGCCGCGCTGGCCCGGCTCGCGGCTCGGCGCGGAGCGCCTTATCTCCGGAGGATCCTGGCCCTCCAGGACCGGGCGGCCGCCGAGCGGGTCCTTCCGAACGACGCAGCGCGGGCCACCCGGCTTCTGGAGATCGCGTTTTCGACAGGCCGCCGGCCCACGGATCTCTTCGCAGAGAGGCCGGGAGACGGGTGGGACGGCCCGAGCGTCGGCGTCCTCCTGACGTTGCCGCGCCGGGAGCTGTATGGAAGAATCGAACGGAGATTCCGAGAATCCATTGCGCCCCGACTTCCCGATGAAGTTCGCGGCCTTCTCGCCGCGGGAGTGCCTCCCGACGCGCCCGCATTCACGGCGATCGGATACCGCGAGACGGCGGAGCTGCTGGCGGGCCGGATCAGCGAGGCGGAGTGGAGGGAGGCGATTCTGAGAGAAACCCGTCGGTTCGCGAAACGGCAGGAGACGTGGTTCCGGCGCGAGCCGGACCTCGTCCCCGTCCGCGCCGACCGCGAGGATCTCCCCGATCTTGTCGTCGCGCTCGCGCGACCTCTTTTTTCCCTTTCCTGAGCAAGGGGGTCCGGGATGAACGTCAAGCCGCCGATCAACGTCCAGGACGGATTCTTCTACCAGCTCCGCAAGGACAACACACTCGTCGAGGTGATGCTCCTTTCCGAGAAGAAGCGCATCGGGCGGATCCGCCGTTTCGACAAGTACGCCGTCGTTCTCGAGGTCGACGGGCGGGAGGAGATGGTCTACAAGCACGCCATCGCCACGGTGGCGATCGTCGGATCGGGGACGCCCGCGCCCGCTCCGGCCGGCCCGCGGCCGCCGGGCGTTTGAGGCGGACGCTCGGGGTGGCCGCCGGCCGGACGCTCGCGGCCGGCGCCGCCCTCGCCTTCGCCCTTCTGGGTCCGGGCTGCGCCACGGCGCCGCCCCCGGCGGCGCCGGCGCCGCCCGGCGCGCCTTTCGGCCTGAGAGACCCCGCGGTCACGCTTCCCCCGGGAACCCTCCGGGGGGGCGAGGCGGAGCGCCTCGAGCGGGGGATGGATGCGCTCCGCGCCGGCGACGTGGCGACGGCCAGGAGGAGGTTCTCCTCCGGAGCGTCCGGGAGCCAGGCACCCGCTCCATTCCGCCTCGGCGTCGCGTACTGTGACCTCGTCGTGTCGCGCTATGAGGTCGCCCGCGAGATCCTCGAGCCGCTCGTCCGGCAGAACCCGCAGTGGGCGCCGGCCAGAGAGGCGCTGGCCGACCTCGACGCAGCGGAGGGGCGGTGGCGCGAAGCGCTCAACTCCTACCGTGCGCTGCTGGTCCTCCTGCCCGGAGATCCGCGGATCCTGGAGCGTGAGGCGGACGTCGAGCGGACGCTCCTCGAACGGGGGTCGGCGGATACGGAGGCCGCCCTCGCGGTGCGGGATCTGCCTCACGCCCGCCGGGAGGCCCTCACCCTCGTGGAGCTCGATCCCGACTCGCCCCGGGGCTACGAGCTCTTGGCGCGCGTCGCCGAGGCGGAGGGCAGCCTGGAGGACGCGTGGACCGCCGCCTCGAAGGCCCACGCGCTGGACCCCGCCGACGACGGCTGGACCAGGGCGACGGCGGCCCTGGCCATGAAGACGGGACGATTCTCCGAAGCGGTGGCCCTCTACACGAAGCTCGCCCGGCACGATCCGGGGGCCGCGCCTTTGCTCGACGAAGCGCGGTTCGAGTTCCAGGTCCAGAACCTCCCCGAGGTGGCTCGCCACGCCGCGCTCTCGCCCCGGGTGACGCGGGCGCAGTTCGCAGCTCTGGCATGGTGGCTCGTCCCCGAGGTGCGCGAGGCGCGTGTCCCCGCGGCGCCCGAGGTCGCCGTCGACGCGGTCGACCGGCCCGAGGGCCAGGCGCTCGTCCGCGCGATCGCGCTCGGGATCTTCCGCGTCGCGCCGGCCACGCACCGGGTCGGCGCGGACCAGCTGGTCTCCCGGGCCGAGGCGGCAGATCTTCTCCGGCGCGTCGCCCTCCTCGTCGCCGGGGGGAGACCGCTCCCGGAATGCCTCTCGGCGGAGAAGCCGGCCCCGGCCTCTCTCGATAAGTGCGGGATACTTCCGGCGACGACGTCCCGTGCGGTGTCCGGGCGCGAGATGGTCCGGGGGCTCGAGGCCGCCGCCCGCGCGGGACGGGGAGGAGACTCGCGATGACGGGAACCGACCTGTTCCAGAGGGTGCAGCTCTTCGAGGGGATCCCCGCCGCGGAACGGGCCACGATCGCGAAGGCGGCCCAGCTCCGGACCTATCGGCGGGGGGAGGTCATCGTGCGCCAGGGGCAGGCAGGGGAAACCTTCTTCGTCATCGTCCGGGGGCGCGTCGCCGTGACGGTCCTCTCCCCCGAAGGGCGGGAGGTCGTTCTCAACACGCTGGGGGAGGGGGACCACTTCGGCGAGATGGCCCTGCTCGACGACGAGCCACGCTCCGCGAGCGTCGTCGCCCAGGAGAAGTCGGAGCTGGCCCTTCTCTCGCGGGACGTCTTCTTCGACCTGCTGCGGTCGAACTTCGTCCTGACGAAGGGGCTTCTCCGATCCTTCTCGCTCCGCCTCCGGAGGGCGAACGCCACGATCGAGGGGCTGGCGGCCCTCGACGTGAAGAGCCGGCTCGCGCGCTATTTCCGGGAGCTGGCGGTCACCCGCGGGCGGAAGGCCGGGGGCGGCTGGGCCGTGGTCGTCCGCCCGTCGCAAAGGGAGATCGCCGACACGATCGGCTCGAGCCGGGAGACCGTATCGCGCACCATGTCGCAGATGGCCGAGCAGCAGCTCATCTTCCCCAAGGGGCGGGTCGTCTACGTGAAGATCGAGGCCGGCGAGCAGGCTCCCGCCCCACCCGCGCCGCCGATCGAGCGCTGAGCGCCGGCCCGCGTGGACCTGAGACCCTGGACGCTCCCGAACCTCCTGACGTTCCTCCGGCTCGTCGCCCTGCCGTTCCTCGTCGTGGCGATCCTCGAGGGGCGGCACGCGACCGCGCTCGCGATCTTTCTCG
>JBLMYG010000022.1:0-10573 GCA_050258155.1 Acidithiobacillales bacterium | reverse complement strand
CGCCCTCCGCGCGCCGGGGGGGTCCGCCGGCCCGGCCACCCGCGGCACGGTCCTGCCGGTCTTCGACCGGATTCTCATCGTCGCCGGCGATGCGCAGGATCTCCTGGGCGATCTCTCTTCGTTCGAGGCCGCGATGACCCGGACGGCACGCGTCCTTTCGGAAGCCACGCCCCGAAGCCTCGTCCTCCTCGACGAGCTCGGGAGCGGAACGGATCCCGACGAGGGGGGTGCCCTGGCCGTGGCCATCCTCGAGCACGGGACGGCGCGGGGCGGTTTGACGATGGCGACGACCCACCTCGCCGCCGTGAAGGAATGGGGCCGCGAGCGACCGGGCGTTCTCTCGGCCGCGATGGAGTTCGACGAGGCCACCGGCCGTCCGACCTACCGGGCGAAGGCCGGCGCGATCGGCCGCTCCCGGGCGCTGGCGGTGGCGGAGCGCGCCGGCCTCCCGGGCCCCCTCCTCGACTCCGCGCGCGAGAGACTCGGGGCCGCGTGGGCCGCGGCGGACGCGGCGCTCTCCCGCCTCGAGGCGGAAACCCGTGCGGCCCGTGCAGAGTCGGAACGGGCCCGGGTTCTCGCCGGCGAGCTGGAAGCCCGCCTCGAGGGGCTTTCGCGCGAGAAGGCCGCTCTCGAGGCGGAGAAGTCGCGGCTCTCGGAGAAGGCGCGTGAGCGGGTCGACCGGGCCCTCGAGGCGCTTCGGGAGACGACGCGGCGCGAGCTGGAGCGGCTGCGGGAGGAGCTCCGGGCGGGGCGGGCCGTCCCGCGCGGGGCGCTGACGACGGTGACCGAAACCGCGCGCCGCGCCGCGCTCACGATCGTCGAGGACGGGGTCCCCGAAGAGTCTGCCGGCTCCGTGGCCCCCGGTGAGGTCGTTCGAATCCGGGGCCTGAAGACGACGGGCCGACTCCTTCGCCTCGACGCGACGCGCGGGGAGGCGGAGATCGAGGCCGGCGGCAAACGGATCGTGGTCGAGGCCTCGGCGATCTCTCCGGCCGGGGGAGCCGCGACCGAGCCGCTGCCCGCGGTGCGGCCGGCCGCGTCGCCCCGGACGATCTCCGGAGAGCGTCCCGCCCGGGCCGCCGCGGAGGTCGTCCTCGTCGGGCGCCGGGTGGACGAGGCGCTCCCCGAGGTGGAGCGGGCGCTCAACGAGGCGCTCCTCGAGGGTCGGTCGTCCCTCCGGATCATCCACGGTCACGGGACAGGGCGGCTGGCCGCGGCTGTCCGGGAGTTCCTGGACGCCCACCCCGGCGTGGCCGCCCATCGCCCCGGAGAGCCCCGGGAAGGGGGAACCGCTGTGACAATCGCGGTGCTTGATGTCTGAAGAGAGCGATGGCTGACGTCTTCTACGAGATCACGGACGACGTGAAGCGGGACGTCCTCGGCGCGACGGACCTCGTCGCCCTCGTCGGCGCAGCCACCGCGCTGAAGAAGACGGGGCGGTCGTGGAAGGGACTCTGCCCCTTTCACAGCGAGAAGACGCCGTCGTTCCACGTCCACCCGGAAAAAGGCTTCTACTACTGCTTCGGATGCGGTGCGAAGGGGGATGCGATCACCTTCGTCCGCGAGACGGAGAGGCTGGAGTTCGCGGAGGCCGTGGCCTACCTCGCCCGCCGCGCTGGCGTCGCGCTCCCCGTCCGGAAGAGCGGCACGCGCTCCGACCGGGCCCGCGAGACCCGCGTGGCCGAGGCGCTCGACGCGGCGGCTCTCTTCTTCCGCGAGCTCCTCCCGCGTCACACGGCCGCCGTCAGCCTCCTCGCGGAGCGTGGTCTTTCCGCGGGAGAGGCGGCGTCCTTCGGGATCGGGGCGGCACCCGAAGGATGGGAGGCGCTGAAGTCCGCCCTGTCACCCCGATTCCCCGAGGAAACGCTTCTCGAGGCGGGCCTCCTCCAGCGGCATCCCGACACGGGCCGCGTCTACGACCGCTTCCGCAGCCGGCTGACCATCGAGATCCGGGATGCGAGGGGAGAAGTCCTGGGCTTCGGCGCTCGCTCCCTCGGGGACGAGATGCCGAAGTACCTCAACTCCCCCGAGTCGAGCCGCTTCTCGAAAGGGAAGGTTCTCTACGGTCTCGACCGGGCGAAGGAGGCGATCCACAAGCAGAACGCCGCGATTCTCGTGGAGGGATACTTCGACCGGATCGCGTGCGAGCGCGCCGGGATGGTGAATGCGGTCGCCTCCATGGGCACCGCGCTGACGCCGGCACAGGCCGACCTCTTGAAACGGCACGCGACGACGGTCCTCGTGACCTATGACGGCGACGCGGCCGGTCTGGCGGCGGCCTACAAGGCCTTCCCTCTCCTTCTCGCGCGGGGCGCCACGGTGAAGCATCTCGCGCTGCCGGGGGGTCACGACCCGGACTCCTTCCTGCGGGAAGAGGGGGAGGAGGCTCTCCGGGCCGCCATGGAAGGGGCGGCGCCCCTGGTCGGGTCCCTCCTCTCGCGGATCCCCGGGCCGGGGGCCGACCCCTCCGTCCGGGCCGCCCGTCTGGGCGAGGCAGTTGAGATCGTGTCTCAGGCGAGCGACGTGCTCCTCCGTCACGAGCTTCTCTCTGCTCTCTCCCGCGGAACCGGTGTTCCCGTTTCGGTTCTGGCGGGGTCGGAGGGCGCTTCGCGCCCCGCGGTAGGCGACGCGCTGCGGCCGAAGGAGGGAGCGGTCGTCCTCGTCGGGCTCCCTGAGGGAGAGGAGAGGGTCCTTTCGATGCTGATGTCGGAGTGGGCCGAATGCGGGCCGCTCCTGGAGCGAATGCCGGCGGAGATTTTCTCGCATCCCGTTGCCAGAGAGATATTTACAGTCCTGAAGGAGATGGTGAGGAAGGGCCTAACCCTTGATTTTTCTGAACTTGAGTCCCATCTTGGTGCGGATGCGGGCGCCGTGGTAGCCCGTCTTCTGCTCAAGGAGTCGGCTTCGGCAGAGGAAACCAATGAGGGGGTCAGGGGTCTCGCGCGCCTACATATTCCGTTGCTGCAGCTCAAGATACGTGATCTGACGCGAAAGGCCGAGAGCCTTCAGGGGGACATCCACAGGGCCGAAATGTCCGGAGATAAGGATGTGCAGGCGCAGCTCGCGCGCGAGAAGCAGGGGCTGGCCGTCGAGGAAGCTCGTCTCAAAGCGGAACTCAAATCGGAATTGAGGCGTCCCAGTAAACGGGACGCACGGGGGTAGGGAATCGGTGACGGTAGAAGAAAAGCACCCGGAGGTCAGAAGCCTCATCGCCCTCGGCAAGGAGCGCGGCTATCTCCTCTATGACGAGATCTACCATGCGCTCCCGGAGGAGCTGACGAACGCGCCGGAGGAGCTCGACGAGATCTACATCCGGTTCGGTGACTACGGGATCGAGGTGGTCGACGTACCCGAGAAGGCGACGGCGAAGAAAGCGCTGGCGCCGCCCGGGGCGGCAGGGCCCACCACGCCCGACGCGACTCTCGTCGAGAAGACGAATGACCCCGTCCGGATGTATCTGCGCGAGATGGGGACGGTGAAGCTCCTCGACCGGGAGGGGGAGGTTTCCATCGCGCGGCGGATCGAGACGGGCGAGGCGCGGATCTACCGCGCCCTCTCGACGAATCGCGTCGTCCTCGAGGAGATCCTGAGGATCGTCGAGGCCGCCAAGAAGGACAAGAACGTCGCCCGCGGATTCCTCGAGTTCGCCGCTGCCGCGCTCGAGGAGCACGACGAGATCGACCCGCGGACGGCGCACCGGATCGAGGCGATCCTCGGGCACTTCAAGAAGATCGCGAAGCTGGACGGCGAGCTCCGGAGGCTGGCGGACCGGAAGAAGGCGGCGCCCCGGCCCAGGAAGGCCTCGGCGAAGTCGAAGGCTCCGTCCCGCGTCGCACCGGCGCGTCCGTCGACCGTGGTCGACCCGGCGGTCGACCGCCGGATCTCGGAGATCGCGCGGCTGATCCACCTGATCGACTTCACCCCTGCGACGCTCCAGAGGATGGTCAACATCCTCAAGGACATCGATCGGCAGTTCGCGATGCCCGAGGCGCAGATCCGGCAGGACCAGACCGCCCTGAAGAAGGAGAAGAACGAGGTCCGGATCGACTTCTACAGGCGCCGCGTCGGGAAGTACCGCCAGATGCTCAAGGAGCTCGAGGAGAAGTACGGCGTCTCCCACGAGGAGATCAAGAAGACGATGCGGCAGATCCGCGAGGGGGAGGACGAGGCGGATCAGGCCAAGCAGGAGCTGATCGTCGCCAACCTCCGACTCGTCGTCTCCATCGCAAAGAAGTACACCAACCGCGGCCTTCAGTTCCTCGACCTGATCCAGGAGGGGAACATCGGCCTGATGAAGGCCGTGGAGAAGTTCGAGTACCGCCGCGGCTACAAATTCTCGACCTATGCGACCTGGTGGATCCGGCAGGCCATCACGCGCGCCATCGCGGACCAGGCGCGGACGATCCGGATCCCGGTCCACATGATCGAGACGATCAACAAGCTGACGCGGACGCAGCGCTCCCTCGTCCAGGAGCTGGGCCGAGAGCCGACGGCGGAGGAGATCGCCAAGCGGATGGACATGCCGGCCTCGAAGGTCCGGAAGATCATGAAGATCGCACAGGAGCCGATCTCCCTCGAGACCCCGATCGGGGAGGAGGAGGACAGCCACCTCGGCGACTTCATCGAGGATCGGCAGGTCATCTCGCCGATCGATGCGGTCATCGTGGCGAACCTCCGGGATCAGACGCGCAAGACGCTGAAGACCCTGACGCCGCGCGAGGAGCAGGTCCTCCGGATGCGCTTCGGCGTGGGCGACGGCGCGGAGCACACGCTGGAGGAGGTCGGCAAGAGCTTCAACGTGACGCGTGAGAGGATCCGGCAGATCGAGTCCAAGGCCCTCCGGAAGCTCCGCCATCCGAGCCGGGCAAAGAGGCTCCGTCCGTTCGTGGACGTCAACGTCTGAAGTGGATAGGGAGAACCCGGCCTCGGGTTCTCCCTCGCTTCGCGACCCTTTCCGCGGCGGAGAGACACCACCGCATTGCGACCTGCTATTCTCCGAGGTCCGGCCCTCTGGGTCCGTAGCTCAGCGGTCAGAGCCACCGGCTCATAACCGGCAGGTCCCCGGTTCGAATCCGGGCGGACCCACCGGAAAGGCCGGTGAAGGAGAAGGGAAGCGGGTGGACGCGGAAACGGTCGATCCTTCCGGCGCCGGGGAGCGCCGGATCTCTTTCGGGGTGATGACGGGCGCCGGACGGCGCCCGTTCCCTTTCCGGAGGCGCCCGTCGTGAACCGGGGGGCCCCGCTCGAATCCCTTTTCAGGCTCCAGGAGCTCATCCTCGACATCCACCGCAAGACGGAGCGGAAGTCCCGGACGCCGGACCACCTCGCCCATGTCGAGGCGGCCTTCCAGGACGCGCGGAGGCGGCGCGAGGAGGCGGGAGAGAAGCACTCCCGCGCCGCCGCCCGGAAGAAGATGCTGGAGGGGGAGATCGCCGACCTCTCGGAGAAGCTGAAGAAGTTCCAGCAGCAGCTCCCCTCCGTCAAGACGAATCGCGAATACGGAGCGCTTCTCAACGAGCTCGACGCGGTCAAGCGGGAGGTCCGCGCCCGGGAGGACGAGATCCTCGCTCTCGAGGAGAACCTCGCCGCGTCTTCCGCGGAGGTCGCGGCCCACGAGGCCTCCTTCCCCGCAGAGGAGGCGGGCTACGAGGAGCAGATGAAGGAATGGCGCGCCGAGCAGGCGGCTCTCGCGGCGGAGATCGCGGCTGCGGAGGCGGAGGCGAAGAAGCTGGAGGCCTCGATCGACAAGGGGCTCCTTCGGCGGTTCCGGCAGATCGCCGGGAGGAGGGGAGGCGTCGCCCTCGCCCGCGTCACGATGGTGGGCCCGCAGACGGCCTCCTGCTCCGGCTGCCACGTCCGTCTCCGGCCGCAGCTCCTCTCCGACATCAGGCTCTCGAAGGAGCTGATCTTCTGCGACAGCTGCAAGCGGATCCTCTACTGGGATGGGGGAGAGTAAGCAGCTCTTCGTCGTCTATTTCGACGGCGCCTCGCGCGGGAACCCGGGTCCTGCGGCCTGGGGCGTTTTCGCCCCGCCGTCGCGCTCGGCCCGGCAGGCGATCGGGGCGGCAACGAACAACGTGGCCGAGTGGCTCGGCTTCCTCGCGGCCCTGGACCTGGCCGCCGAGGCCGGAGCCACCGACGTCGAGGTGCGGGCCGACAGCGAGCTCGTCCTGAAGCAGTTCCTCGGGACGTACCGCGTCAAGGCCACACACCTCAGGCCCTACCTCGAAGCGGCCCGGGAGAAAGCCCGGCGCTTCCGGAGGCTCTCCGTCGTCCACGTGCCGCGCTTTGCGAACCGCGAGGCGGACGCGCTCGCCAATGCCGCACTCGACGAAGCGGCGAGAGCCGGGCGGTGACACGCGCCGAGGAGATCGCAGCTTCCGTCGCGGCCGTCCGGGAACGGATCGCCGCGGCCGCAGCCCGCGCCGGACGGGATCCCGCCTCCGTGACGCTCGTGGCCATCGGGAAGACGAAGCCGCTCGAAGACCTCCTTGCGGCCGCCGCGGCGGGCGTCGGGCACTTCGGCGAGAACCGGGTGCAGGAGGCGGAAGAGAAATTTCCCGCCCTTCCTGCGGCGACGGTCCGCCACCTCGTCGGGCCGATCCAGTCGAACAAGGCGAACCGGGCCGCGAGAATCGCCGACGTCGTCGAGACGGTCGCCTCGGCGGAGATCGCGGGGCGCCTCGCACGGGGGGCCGAGACGGCGGGAAAGCGTCTCAAGGTCCTGATCGAGGTTCGCCTCGGCAGCGAGACGACGAAGGCGGGGATCGAGCCGGAGGGCGCGGCGGCGCTGGCCGACGCCGTTCGCGCCTTCCCGGCCCTCGACCTCGCGGGCCTGATGACGATTCCGCCCCCCGGCGAGACGCGGCCTCACTTCGCGACCCTTCGCCGTCTCGCCGAGCGCCTCGGCCTCTCCGAGCTCTCCATGGGGATGACGGACGACTTCGAGGCGGCCATCGAGGAAGGAGCGACGCTCGTCCGGATCGGCACGGCCATCTTCGGCAGTCGGTAGCCGTCTTTCTTTCTTATCTGCGGCGGCCGCTGATGCAGCCGCCGGTGCTACCCTACCGCGCCATGCGACCGGCCTACGAGATCCGGTACGTCGGCCCGCCCGGGTGGCGCCGCCTCGGGCCGGTCACGCGCGCGACGCTCGTCCTGACGGTCGTCGGGTATCTCGCCGGCCTCATCCCCGAGCTTCCCGTCGGCCTTCTGACGGCGGTGCCGGAGCGCGTCTGGCCCGGGCTCGAGCTCTGGCGCCTCGTCACGTATCCGCTCGTAAACGTCGGGATCATCTCGGTCCTTTTCGGCCTTCTCATCCTCTGGAGCTTCGGGTCCGAGCTGGAGCCGGAGTGGGGATCGGGCGGCTACGCGCTCTTTCTGGTCCTCGCCGCGCTCTCGGGCGGCGTGCTCGGCGTCGCGGCCTCGCTCCTCCTCCAGAGCCCCTTCGGCTCGGGCTACGGACTCGCAGGCCCGCTGACGGCGGTGATCGTCGCCTGGACTCTCGAGGGGCCTTCCCGCCCGACGAACTTCTTCGGCGTCCTCCCGATGACCCGGAAAGTCTTCGGCGTCATCGCCATCGTCGTCGTCGCCTTCGGTGAGCTCGAGCAGACCCACTCGATAGCCCGCCTCGTCTTCGTCCTGGGAGGGCTCCCGGTCTCCTGGTGGTGGGCGCGGCGCCGTCCCCCCGGCGGAAAAATCTCCCTCCGGCCGCCGCGCTTCCTCCGCCGCCGGCGGTTCCGCGTCGTGGGCGGCGACGAAGATCGCGTCCACTGAGCGCGTAAAATGGGGGCATGAGACCCACCATCAGCGCGCTGGAGGTCCGGAAACGGGAGTTCGCCCGGAGGTTCCGGGGCTACGACGGGGACGAGGTCCGACAGTTCCTGGAGGCGCTCGCCGAAGATCTCGAGGAGCTGTTCCGCACGCTCGACGAGCTGGAGCGCGAGAACGCCCGCCTCGGCGAGGAGAACGCCCGGCATCGCGAGACGGAGGCGACCCTCAAGGAGACGCTCGTCATGGCGCAGCGCTCGGCCGAGAGCCTCCGGGCCACGTCGGAGATGGAGGCCGAGCAGGTCCTCCACGACGCGGAGCAGAAGGGGGACGCTCTGGTCCGCCAGGCGATGGAGCGCGTCGCGGAGATGGAGCGGGCGATCCGCGAACTCCGGGTCGAGCGGAAGAACTTCCACCTGAAGCTCCAGGGGATGATCGACATGTTCCAGCAGGTCCTGATCCTCGACCGGCAGGAGGACGAGCAGGACAAGTCGGTGTCGCTCTACCGGCCGAGGAAGCGCGAAGGGGACGGGGGCTGATTCTCTCCATCCGCCATCTTTCGGAGCTGGCGACGCCCGAAGGAACGGCGGCGTGCTCGGGGGCGGCGCAGGGGGCTCTTCGCCGCGTCAGAGACGCGGCGCTCCGGATCGTGGCCGGGGCCGTCGCCTTCGTGGGGACGGATGAGGCCTTTGTCCGGGCTTTCGGCGAGGCGTCCGCCCCGGGCGAGACCGTCCTCGACGGGCGCGGAAAGACCGCTGTCCCCGGCTTCGGCGACGCCCACACGCACCTTCCGTGGGCCGGGTTCCGCGAGAGCGAGTTCAACGAGCGGCTGAAGGGGAGGTCGTACGCGGAGATCGCGGCCTCGGGCGGCGGCATCGTGTCCACGGTCGCCGCCACGCGCCGGGCTTCCGTGCAGGAGCTCGCGGCGAACGTCCGGAGCCGCCTCGACCGGATGCTCCTCCACGGGACGACGTTCTGCGAGGCGAAGACGGGATACGGTCTCGAGAAGGGGGCCGAGCTGAAGCAGCTCCGGGCGATCTTTCTCGGGGCCCGGGCTCACCCGGTCGGCGTCGCGGCAACGGCGCTCCCGGCGCACGAGGTGCCGCCGGAGCGGCGGGGCGGGGCGGCGCAGAAGCGGCGGTACATCGACGAGATCAAGGGCGAGATCCTGCCGGCCCTCGCGCAGGAGGGCGCCCGGTTCGTCGACGTCTTCTGCGAGTCGGGCGTCTTCGATCTCGCCGAGTCGCGGGAGATCCTCCTGGCCGGCAAGGCGCTCGGGCTCCTCCCCCGTCTGCACGCCGACGAGCTGACGCCGCTCGGCGGGGCGCGGCTCGCCGCCGAGGTCGGAGCCCTCTCGGCCGACCACCTTCTCTTCACCTCGGACGAGGGGATCGAGGCGATGGCGCGGGCCGGCGTGGTCGCGACGCTTCTCCCCGGCACCTCGATTTTCCTCCGGATGGGCCGGTACGCGCGGGCCCGGGCGTTCGTCGCTGCAGGCGTCCCGGTCGCGATCGCCACCGACTGCAACCCGGGCTCCTCGTACACCGAGTCTCTGCCGTCCGTGGCCTTCTTCGCGGCGGTCGGGATGGGTCTGACCGTCGAGGAGACGCTGACGGCGATGACGCTGAACGCTGCGGCCTCGGTGGGGGAGGCGGCCTCGCGCGGCTCGCTCGAGCCCGGAAAGCGGGGCGACGCCGTTCTGCTCGACGGCCCGTCGCTCGAGCACCTCGTCTACCACTACGGCGTCAATCCGGTCACCGACGTGGTGTCGTGCGGACAGGTCGTCGTCCGGGACGGGCGGCGCGTCTCACCGGCGTCCTGCTAGTCTCGCCGGCGTGAGCACGCTCGCTTCCCTCTCCGTCGCCGACTTCGCCGCCTCCCTCGCCTCGGACGCGCCGGCTCCGGGGGGCGGCTCCGCCTCGGCCGCCGCCGGCGCGGCCGGGGCCGGGCTCCTCTCGATGGTGATCCGCCTGACGCTCGGGAAGGAGAAGTACCGGGACGCCTGGGCCGTGCTGGAGGAGCTCCTGCCGCACCTCGACGGCCACCGCCAGCGTCTCCTCGAGCTCGTCGACGAGGACACGAAGGCGTACGAGGCCATCGTCGCGGCACGAAAGCTTCCGAAGGAGACCGACGCCGAGAAGCTGGCGCGGAAGAAGGCGGTCGACGACGCGACGCTCGTCGCCACGACGGTCCCGATGCAGACGGCATTCTTCGCCGAGAAGGCGCTCCGGGCGGCTGCGACCGTTGCGGAAAGAGGAAATCCGAACGCCGGGTCCGATGCCTTCGTGGCCGCGCTCCTCCTCTCCGCGGCCGTGGAGGGGGCCCTCGCCAACGTCCGGATCAACCTCGGCGGCATCGCCGACCCGGGCCTGAAGAAGGGCTACGCCGAGGACGCGGAGGATCTCGCGGAGAAATGTGCTGTCTCGGTCGAGGCCTGCCGGACGCTCGCCCGCAGGCGCGGCCTTCTCGCCTGAGGCGAGGGACGACGGACCGATTGCGGGCGAATCTGCGACCCCGGAGTTCGTCTACGAGTGATCGACCTGCCGGTCGGCGAGCCATGCGGCGAACCGTTCGGCGGGCCAGGTGTTGACGACGCGCGCGGGCTCGATCCCGGCGAGGCGGGCGACGGCGAGGCCCCACGCCACGTGCGGCAGGTGGCGGGCGGCGTGCGCGTCGCTCGCGATCGTGAAGAGGCATCCGGCGTCCGCCGCCAGGCGTGCCAGCGCCGGCGGCAGGTCGAGCCGCTCCGGACAGCCGTTCAGCTCGATGGCGACGCCGCGCTCGGCGGCGCGGGAAAAGACGCGCG
>JBLMYG010000021.1:0-3773 GCA_050258155.1 Acidithiobacillales bacterium | reverse complement strand
ATCGCACTCAGGAGGTCGACGGTTCGATCCCGTTCAGCTCCACCAACTTATTCAGGTCCTTCAAGTTCCGGTACAGCAATTCCGCATGCGGAATCCTCGCGGTCTTCCAGCGAGAACATATCAGTTCTGATATAGTCTTTTGCCGTGGCGAAGGCGCTTCGGATTCTCCACGGCGAGATCAGGACTCCGCCAGTATCCGTCGAAGCCAGGAAGGAGATCGGCTTCCTCCTGCGGCAGCTCCAGGAGGGCATGGCTCTTTCGCTGCCGGCATCGAGGCCGATGCCCGGGATCGAGAGTGGATGTCACGAGCTGAGAGTCCAGGACGAGGGTCATGACTGGAGAGTCGTCTACGCGGTCGAGCGCGACGCGATCCTGATCCTCGAGGTGTTCGAGAGGGCTCGAAGAAGACTCCGATACACGTGATGAAAGTCTGCCGCAAGCGCGTCCGGGCATACCGGCGATTGGTCCGGGAGGAGAAATGAGCGAGAGCAAAGAAGCGAGGAAAGTCGCCCGACTCGAGAGAGCTGGCTGGAAGACGGTCACGGTTCAGGAATTTCTCGGGCTCTCGGGCGAGGACATGGCGATCATCGAAGTCAAGGTGGCGCTGGCGAAGCGCCTGCGGGCACAGAGGAGGCGCGCAGGGCTGAGCCAGCTCGAGGTGGCGAAGATCGTCCGATCGAGCCAGCCGCGCGTCGCGAAGATGGAAGCGGCCGACAAGTCCGTTTCGATCGACCTTCTCGTGAAGGCGCTCGTGAGAACTGGCGTCTCGGTCCAGGAGATCGGCAGGTCGCTCGAAAAAATCACGGTCTCGAGAGAGAAATCGGGCCGAACGCAGCGTCTTGCCCACCCCTGACGTCGCCCGCGGGGATTCCAGCGATCGCCGGTCATCTGGGCGGCGGACGAAAGCCTGCGCAACCCGCGTGCACGGTCCTCGGGCCTGCCCCGGGGCGAATGGTGGGCGCCTACGCCGGGACGGAAGCCGATCAGGAGGCCGGAACCGAGGGCCGATGGCGCAGCGCGCCAAGACCGAAACCGTATCGTTTCGTGACCAAGATGGAACGGTCCTCACTGCAGTTCTCGACCTGTTCTTTTCTCTTGACAGCCCCCGCGAAACCGGACGCGAGCCCTCGTACCCGGCGCATACAGCGATCCTGCAGGTAGGGATGTCCGCGGAAAAGCGCCCGAAGGGAGCGATCTGCTGTCCGAGCGCCATAGAGTCCACGGGATGAAGTTTGTCGTGACCGTCGACCGCGATGAAGACGGGGTCTTCGTGGCCGAGTGTCCGGCGATTCCCGGATGTATCAGCCAGGGCGCGACCGAAGGCGAGGCCCTGAAGAACATCGAGGACGCGATCCGCGAGTTCCTCGAGGTCAGAGCCGAGAAGGGAATGCCCCTGACCGTCGCCGTCCACGAGGTGGACACCTCCGTTTGACGGAGAAGCTGCCGCTTCTCTCGGGACGGAAGGTCGCGCAGGCCTTCTTCAGGCTCGGGTGGCAGGTCGCCCGTCAGCGAGGCAGCCACATCATCCTCGTCAAGGCGGGCCACATCGCATCGTTGTCCGCGCCGGATCATCGCGAGGTGGCGCGTGGAACCCTGCGGTCGCTGCTACGAAGCCCGGCGTCGAGCTGGACCAGTTCTTGAAGGCCGCCGAGTAACGGAGGCTCGGGCCGATTTCGCCTCCTCCAGCGCGGGGTCAGGATCAAGAGTTCCAGTCGGCCTCGGAGAAAGATCCTGCTCCCGCGGGTGCGTGGCGCGAGGGGATGGAATCTCGCCCTGCAGCAGCCATCCGGTTGCTGATCCCGCGTAAAGCCAGAACGCCCTCCCGAAAACGGCCCGGTCAGATGGCGTCCGGCTTCACTTCGTCTCCTGCTTCCACGCCTTCCAGGCGGCCGACTCGCACACGGCACCGAGCACCACTTCGCCGAGCGAGTCGTCGCACCGGTCGCGGAGCGAGAGCCAGCGGCGGAACGCGCCACGTTATGCACGGGCGCGTCTTCTGGGACGGCGGGGGAAGCTCATCCGGCGCACCGGGTGGTTGCGGTTCAGGCGAGGGCTACCGCGGTGGCGGTCGCCGGTGAGGACGTCGCGGTGGCGGCCGCTCGCCTCAGGCCGGGGGTGCGAAGCGAGCGTCGCTCAAGGGCGGGTTCACCTCGACCTTGTCCACCACGACTCGGAGCACCTGTGGCCGGCCGGCGGCCCTCACCTCGACGAGGCGGGGGAAGAGGATCCCTCCCGTCCTCCGGTAGTCGCCGAAGGTCGTCTCGATCCGGACCTGCTTCCCGCGCACATGCCGCGTGGCTTCGGTCCGGACCAGGCTCGCGGATTCCACGTCGAGGTACGCGGTGAGCACCCCGCCGCTCTTGAGGGTGAGCTTCAGCTTGTAGGCGTCGTGGCCGTCGACGGTTTCGCGGCCGACGAGTTCGACCTGATTCCCCTTGCTCTTCCAGTCGACGAGGGGCCCATCGATGTCGGCCTGCTCTCTCGCATCGATCAGGACCTCGTCCGGCAGCGGCCGGGGGCCCATCTCTCCTTCGAGCGGGGACACCTTCCAGCCATGCTGGCCGTCAGAGGCGAAGACGCTGGTGACGCCCTGGACGGTGAACTCGAATCGAATCTTCCCGGGACGCTTGATCTCGCGCGTCACGAGCCCCTCGCGGCCCGCCCCGGTGCTGACACGCCCTTCCTGGCGTAGCGTCCGGAGGGCCCTCAGCTTCTGGATCCCCCCGCGGGCCGTCACGTAGCGCCCGACGATCTCGTCGACAGTCGGGGACGGTGCGGGTTTCGTGGAGGCTGCGCTCGGCGTGGGAGGGGCGGCCTGGGCGCCGGGAACGGCCAGCAGGCCCGCGACGAGGGCCGCCGTGGCCAGGCACCCGTGGGGGGATCCGCCGCGCGGGCTCATCTCGGAGCCCCGGCAGGATTCGGCCAGTACGTCATGCCATAGCCCCACCCACCCCAGTAAACCGGGTTGTTTCTCATCCGGTCAGCTTCTTCCTGGGCGCGCTTCTCGTCCTCCTGCTTCTGCAGCCGGTCCATTGTGGACTTGAACTGCGCGTCCGAGGCACGCTTATCGGCCTCCTCGCGCGCCTGCTCCCTCGCGGCGTTGGATTGCGCCAGCTGCACCTCGGCGGGCGTCATCCACTCGCCGTCGTACCTGACGAAACCGCGGGCACGGTAGCTCTCCTCCTCGGTGACCCAGCGGCCGTCGAGCTTCACGAATCCCAGCGCCTCTCTCGCCTCCGCGTCATCGGGCGCGACCGCGAGGACCCTCTTGTAGGCCGCGCGGGACTGAGCCGAAAGTCCCCTCATCGAAGCCCACTGGGCCAGGCTGCGCCAGCCGTCGACGTCCTGCTGTCCCAGTTTGCTCGCTCGCGCGTCGAACTCGTCCAGGGGTGAGGGTCCCCTCGCGATCTCCTCGACCTGGTCCATCGGGAGGCCCACGGTTCCATCTCCGAAGTCCACGACCACCTTTTCCGCGGTCTGCTCGACGATCCGGCCGGTGAACTTGCCTCCCCCCTTGAGATACACGACATCCGCGACGAGAAGTCCGGGCAGCATTAACAGCAGGAGCGGTGATTTCCTCACGGTAGTCTCTTTCGACCCGGCGCAGTCTGGGATCGGCCAGGTGGTGCTGTCAACTGCCGCGCCGGGAGTCGTGACGACGAGCCCGAGGACATCGGCCGTAACGGCGGCTACCGGGACGGGCCCGCACGCTCCTCCGCTCACCTCGCCCCCGGGACCCGCCGCTTCACCTCCTCGAACCAGTTCGTGATGAC
>JBLMYG010000020.1:0-8500 GCA_050258155.1 Acidithiobacillales bacterium | reverse complement strand
GATCAGCTCCGCCCGCCGCTCTGGGCTTCGACCTCCTTGACGAGCTCGGAGACGAAGGCCTTGGCGTCGCCGAAGAGCATGAGGGTCCGGTCGAGGTAATAGAGCTCGTTGTCGACGCCGGCGAAGCCGGGGTTCATGCTCCGCTTGATGACCATCACGGTGCGGGCCTTGTCGGTGTCGATGATCGGCATGCCGTAGATGGGGCTCGTCTTGTCGTGGCGGGCGGCAGGGTTGGTCACGTCGTTGGCGCCGATGACGAGGGCGACGTCGCACTGGGGAAGCTCCGAGTTGGCCTCCTCCAGCTCCAGGAGGGCGTCGTACGGGATGTCCGCCTCGGCGAGGAGGACGTTCATGTGCCCCGGCATCCGCCCCGCGACCGGGTGGATGGCGAACTTCATGCTCACGCCCTTCTGCGTCAGCAGGTCGTAAAGCTCCCGCACCTTGTGCTGGGCCTGCGCCGCGGCCATGCCGTAGCCGGGGACGACCATGACCGACGACGCGTTGAGGAGGATGCTGGCCGCTTCCTCGGCGCTGGCGCTCCGGTAGGCCTTTTGCTCGCTCGTTGCCGCCGACGCCGCGACCTGACCGAACGCCCCGAACAGGACGTTCGAGAACGACCTGTTCATCGCCTTGCACATGATGATGGAGAGGATCAGGCCCGAGCTGCCGTCGAGTGAGCCGGCGATGATGAGGAGCTTGTTGTTCAGGACGAAGCCCATGGCTGCTGCGGAGAGCCCGGCGTACGAGTTGAGGAGGGAGATCACCGTCGGCATGTCGGCGCCTCCGATCGGGACGATCAGGAGGACTCCGAAGACGAGGGAGAGACCGGACATGAGGAGAAAGAGGGAGTGGCTCCCGGGATGGACGACGAGGTACGCCGCGATGGCCACCGCCGCGGCGAGCATCCCGAGATTGAGATAGTTCTGTCCCCTGTACGTAATGGGCCGCTGGGGAAGGACCTCCTGAAGCTTGCCGAAGGCCATCAGGCTGGCGGTGAAGGTCAGGAAGCCGAGGATGACCTCGATGCCGAGGGCGCCCAGCGTGAACCGCCCCATTTCCGGGGTCCCGGCGCGGAGAAAGTACTCCGTCGTCCCGACGAGTGCGGCCGCGAGGGCGCCGAAGGCGTGGGAGAGGGCCGTCCGCTGCGGGACCGCCGTCATCGGCATCATGGCCATCGGGATGCCGATGACGGTCCCGATGACGAAGGCGACGGCGATCCACTTGTAGCTGACGATCTCGGAGCTCAGGAGGGTCCCGCCGACGGCGAGCGCCATGCCGAGGACGCCGGTCAGGACCCCCCGGCGGGCCGTGGGGACGGCGCTCAGCCAGTAGAGGGCGAGGATGAAGCAGACGGCGGAGAGGACGTAGACGACCTGGATTCCGTGCTCGCCGGCCATCACGAGTCCCGTTTCCCCTTCTTGAACATGGCCAGCATCCGGTACGTGATCAGGTAGCCGCCGACGATGTTGATCATCGAGGCGGTCACCGCGATGGTGCCGAGGACCGTGCTGAGCGGCGTTTCCTGGCGCCCGGCCACCACGATGGAGCCGACCACCGCGATGGCCGAGATGGCGTTGGTCAGCGACATCAGGGGCGTGTGCAGGAGGCGCGAGACGCGCTGGATGACCAGAAGCCCCACGAAGGTGGCGAGGAGAAAGACCCAGAGGTGCGAAACCAGAAGATCGATGTTCAACGGCCGGCTCCTTCCTTCTCCGCCTTCTCGAGAGCTCTTGCCGTGGGGCCGTGGATCACCCTGCCGTCGTGCGTGACGGTGGCGTCCTTGAGAATGTCGTCCGAAAGGTCGAGCTGAAACGCCCCGTTCTTCCAGAAGGCGAGGACGAAGGCGGTGAGGTTGCGCGAGTAGAGAAGGCTGGCGTGAAAGGCGACCTCGGAGGGGAGGTTCAGGGGGGCGAGGATCCTCACGCCCTTGTGCATCACGGTCTCGCCGGGTCTCGTCAGCTCGCAGTTGCCGCCCCCCGGCGCCGCCAGGTCGACGATGACCGAGCCGGGCTTCATCTTGTCGACCATCTCCGCGCTGATCAGCTTCGGCGCGATGACGCCGCCGATGAGCGCGGTCGTGATGACCACGTCGGCCGCCGCGCAGTGCCGGGCGATCAGCTCCGCCTGCTTCCTGTAGAACTCCTGCGTCAGCTCTTTCGCGTAGCCCCCCGCGTCCTGCGCCTCTTCGGTCGTCTCGACGCCGACGAACCGGGCCCCGAGGCTCTCGATCTCGGTCTTGACGGCCGGGCGGGTGTCGGTGGCCTCCACGACGGCGCCGAGGCGCCGGCCGGTGGCAATGGCCTGGAGGCCCGCGACGCCCGCCCCGATGACGAAGACCTTGGCCGGCAGGACCGTCCCCGCGGCGGTCATGAGCATCGGGAAATATCTCGGGAGGGCGTCGGCAGCGAGGATGACCGCCTTGTAGCCGGCGATGGAGGCCATCGAGGAGAGGGTGTCCATGGCCTGGGCCCGGGAAATGCGGGGGATCGTGTCGGTGGAGAAGGCGGTCACCTTTCTCTCGACGAGCTTCCGGACGAGGCTGAGGTTCCGGGTCGGCGTCAAGGGAGCGAGGAGCATGGCGCCCGGCCTGAGCCGGTCCACCTCGGCGGGAGGTGGCGGGCCCACCAGAAGGACCAGATCCGCCTGACCGAGCGACGCCGGGCCTTCCGTCACCACGGTCGCGCCGGCCTCCGCGTAGGCGGCGTCGTCGAGGAACGACCCCGCTCCCGCGTCGTGCTCGACGGCCACGGTGATGCCGGCCTTCACGAGCTTCTTCACCGACTCGGGAACGAGGGCCACCCGCCTCTCGTCATCCCTCGTCTCTTTGGGGACGAACAGTTTCATGAGCACTCCGTTTCCCGGGCGTCGACTGAGGGAATGATCCGGCTCCCGCTTCGGGGACTCCGGGCCGGCGGCGGGGATTCTAACCACCGGGGCCCGGGGCGAGGCGTCCCCCTCGGGTCAGAGAGCCTGGTAGGCCGCCGCGAGCCCCTTCGCGAACGACTCGAAGGTCGTCGACATCGTCGTCTGCTCCGTGCGGCCCTGAATCGATCGAACGAGGCCCCTGCTCAGCGCGCCCGCCATCTCCACAAAGGAAGCGGCGACGCCCTTCGAGAAGCCGGCGCTCGCGAGAGCCGCGGCGTAGTCGGCGTCCTGAAAGCGGACGTAGGCGAGATCCGGCTTGCCGATCGCGGCCCCGAGGATGCGCGTGGCCTGCGTCATCGTGTAGTCGCTGGGGCCGAGAAGCTCCCGCACGGACGATCCCTTGAATCTCCCGCGCGAAAGCTCCTCCTCCGCCGCGGCCCCGATGTCGGCGGTCGCGATCATGGCGATCGGGACGTCCGGATCGATCGCGCCGCCGGTCACCCCCCGGCTCTTGATGAGGCCGAGCGACCGGTGGAAGTTCTCGTAGAAGTAGGCGGGTCGTAGTATGAGGAGATCGACGTCGAGCGTCCGGAGCTTCTGCTCCGCGTCGTGGAGCCCCGCGATGGGGCCCGTCCCGTGGTCGAGCTCCGCGCCCAGGCTGCTCAAGAAGACGATGCGGGAAACCCCGCTCCGCCGCACGGCTTCGGCGATCGCGTCGGCGCTGCGGTTGTAGTACGCGCGAAGGTCAGGCTGCCGGACGTCGGGTGCCACCATGACGTAAACGGCCTCGGCTCCCTGGAACGCCCGCGCGAGGAAGGCGGCGTCGAGGAAGTCCCCGGCGGCCACCTCGGCGCCGCGAGCCGCGAACCCCGAGAGCTTGCCGGCCGAGCGGCCGATCGCCCGGAGCTTCTTCCCCTCTCCGAGCAGCTTCTCCGCCGTCGCCCCCCCGGTATGTCCGGTTGCCCCCATGACCGCGATCATCGGGAAGCCCCCTTTCGGACTCGACGGAGCGGCCGCGGAGAGCTCCGCGGCCGAAACGCCGACGGATTCGAGGTTATCAGGCCGGGAGCGCCCCGGCCGGGGCCGTCCGCCGGAGGCCGGCGCTCAGCGGATCCTCGGGACGATCTCGTATCGGCCGTCCTTCCCTCGGCGAAAGACGCCGCGCCCCTTTTCCGAACGCCGTTCGGCATCCACGGCTTCGACGAGCGTCGTGGCGGGCGTCACGCAGACGTCGAGCTTCGAGAGGAACCGCGTCCACTCTGCAAACGTCTTCCGCCGCGTCGCCGCCGAGAGTCGCCGGCGGGCCCTTCGTCCCGCCGCCCCGCTCGCGTACTGGAGCGGGACGAGGTCCGGCAGCGAGATCGCTTCGCAGAATGCGGTCCAGAACTTCGGCTCGATGCAGGCGACGGCGAGGAGGCGCCCGTCCTTCGTCGGATAGAGGCCGTAGCAGGGATGCAGCTCGGACGTGACGAGGGCGCCAGCGCTCACGCGGCGTCCCGTGGCGAGGTACTCCGCGGCGCCGAAGGAGAGGAGGGCGAGGCTCCCCTCGTGAAGGGAGACGGTCGCGGCCGTGGCCCGACCGCCCCGCTCCCGCTCGAGAAGACCCGTGAGGACGGCCGCCACCGCGGGCCACGCACCTCCCGCGACGTCCGCAATCTGGAAGCCGGGGATGACCGGGTGTCCTCGCGCATCGCGGTTCAGGTCGAGGAGACCCGACGACGCGAGGAAGTTCAGGTCGTGGCCGGCTCTCTCCGAGCGCCGGTAGCCGGCGATGGAGACCTGGACGAGACGCGGATGGCGGCGGGCCAGGTCTTTCGGGGAGAGCGAGAGTCTCCGTGCGGCGTCGGGCCTGAGAGAGTGGATCAGGACGTCGGCGCGGGCGAGGAGAGCCTCGAGGGCCGCCCGCCCCTTCGGTGTCTTCAGGTCGAGGAACCGGACTCTCTTTCCCCCGGCCGTCAGCCGGTAGTAGACGCTGAGACCCTCGTCGAGAGGCGGGAACCGGCGGCCGGCCTCGCCTCCCGGCGGCTCCACCTTGACGACCGTGGCTCCCAGGTCGGCGAGGAGACGCGTGGCGAAGGAGCCCGGAAGGAGGGACGTCGCGTCGATGACGCGGATCCCGGCGAGCGGCCGGCCGAAGTTGGCCCTCAAGTCGAGGAATTCCGGACGCTGACCGGTCGGTTCCCGATCGCTGGCTTCATGCCGGTCCCGAATGCTATCCGAGGAGAGCGATTGCGAAGGAATCTCCTCCTCCTCCTCACTACGTTAGGCGGGCCGAGCCGCCAACCGGTGCTCGGTCATTGGCGTCAAAAATGCAATATGAGCGGGGTCCCATGAGCGCACGCCGAAACGACACCGTCCGAAGGAAACTCAGCACGCCGGTGGATTTTCGTGTCGCGTCCGAAGAGGCGGAGCGCGAATGGCTCAACACAATCTTCACCTCGTTCGTACAGAAAAGCGAAGAGCCGAGGACCCTCGTCCAGCGGATGGTCCAGCGGCGGTGGATCGCGCGGCAGAGAGACGAGCGCCGGCGGGGCCACTGACCCCGCGATGCCGGAGCGGCCCCAGAACCACGGTCAGCTCCCCTGCTCCGAGGCACCTGGACCCGCTTCCGGTATGAGAAATAGAGGTCAGAAGGTCGCTGTCCGCGTGAGGGGGACGTGAGATCCGTGCCGCCCGGCGCGACCGAGACGGTGTCTCGACGGTAAGAGCCATGACGCCCGGCAACCCTCCGCAGGACCTCGCGCTGGCCGCCGAGGCCGTGACGCCGATGCCTGGGAGACGGCTGCCTTCTTCCTTCTGCCGGCAGGCGCCGGCTGCTAAGATCGAGCTGCAGAATCTCACCGTTTTCTTCGGTTCGTAGCGGCGGCAGGCCCTCATGAAGGACATCGAGAAGCGAAACCTGATCGCGCAGTGGGCCTTCGACACGCGGCCCGTGCTGCTCCGCTTCCACCTCTGGCTGGAGGACGTGGAGGTGGAGCGCGCTCAGGCCGAGCCGGTGTCGGCCTATTCGTTCGCGCCGCGCGGCATCGCCCGGTGCGTGGCGATGACCTCGGCCGCCACGGCGCTCGGGACGCGGCTCTTCGGGGGCTACGGCGAGGGGGCGGGGAAGGACAAGGTCGTCCTCAACCAGGCGAAGAAATCGGCGGACGCCATCAGCGCCTACGTGATGAGCGAGGGGCTCTGGCACCTGACCCGCACCCTTCCCGAGAACCACGCCATCATGGTCTCCTTGGGCGAAGGGCTGATGCCGAAGGCGGGGGAGACACCCGAGATGGGCTCCAACCCACTCCTCGGCTTCGGCCGCATATACGCGCGCCCCGAGGTCGCGAAGACCGTGGAGCGCCGGGTCCGGCGGCTTCTGAACGAGCCGGGGCACACGTTCGACCATTTCTACGGCTGGCTGAAGCAGCGGGGGATCACGCTCTGGGGCGCGGCCGTCGACACGCTCGAGAACACGACGCGCTTCGCGGAGGGGAGGCCGACGGGCCCGATGGCGGTCTTCCACCTCTTCGACTCCCCCCTGAAGCTGTCGCGCCCTTACGAGTCCTACATGGGCTGCCTCACCGTCCCCCGGTGCGTGGCCGAGGCGGCCGACCGCACCTCGCTCCTCCTCGATTACCGGACGCCGCGCTGCCGCGTGGTCGAGGCGATCGAGGCGGCCTATCCCGGCATTCTCCGCGGGAACATCCACGTCTGGACGCTCCGGGGCAAGAGCCGTATCGGGAGGCTGGGGAAGCTCTGGGAAGAGTGGAACGCGCTCGGCGTCCACCTCGTCGAGGACGGCTGGAAGGCTCCGTCGGGTTTCGAGGTGTTCACCGACTCGGGGACGTACGCGCCCACCTTCCTGGTCGGAAGCTGGAAGGACGCCTCGGGGGCGGCGCACGTCTTCCTCTGCGACGGCTACGCCGCGACCGCCGAGGCGATGCAGGCGGCCAGCCTGTCCGAGGTGCTGGACGTCGACGCCTCGATGGCCCTCTTCTCCCCCAGCTTCGAGCTTCCGTGCGACGTCGAAGGGAAGCTGATGCAGCTCGACCCCTCTTCGCCCCGGTTCGCGGCGAGGGTGGCCGAGGTGCTCGACGGGCGCCCGATCGACGCGGGGAAGATCCGGTCGTACGCCGAGGCGATTCGTGAGGCCGCCGCCTCCAACATGCCGCTCGGTCGCCCTTCGCTCCGGGCCGACGACTTCCTGCCGGGGAAGAACTGGCGCGTCCTGGCGAGCACCGGCTACATCTGCGACGACCCGTACACGGGAATCCCCGGAGTCACCCGGCTGGCCGAGCGCGTCTACAAGGTGACCACGGGGCTAGCCACGCACAACGCCTCGAGCCGGATCACATTCACCTTCCGCCTGATGGAGCCGCTCGAGAGGGCCCGCCACGTCTTCAGCCCACTCCTCGTCCGCTTTCTTACGGGCGTCGACCACACGACGCGCCCGGTGAAGGTCTCCGACTCGGGGAGGATCCGGAACGAGCTGCAGACGATGCTGTCGCAGGCGCTGGAGCACGACGGGGAGATCGTCCGCGTCCACTTCGACCGCGTCGACGAGAGGGCCTTTCCACGCGAAAAGCAGGAGGTGGTCCGGAAGGTCCTCGAGTGGTACCGCGAGAGTCACCCCGTCTGGTTCAGCTGGCTCGAGATCGCCTGATCCGGCGTGGCTTCACCTTGTCCGGCCCGGCCTTTGCCGCGCGGGAGAGGGCCTTCTTCGCGGTGTCGATGTGGGCCGCGACCTCGTCGGCAAGGCGGGCCGCCGCCTGCGCCGAGGCGGTCGTCTCCAGCTTTCGGGCGAGGGCCCTCGCCAGTCTCACCGCCATCCAGGCGGCGGAGAGCTCCATCAGCAGATCGCGCGAGAGACGGCTCGCCCGCTGACGCCGGGGGTGGCCGGATGCCATGGCGTTCGACATGGTCCACCTCGTTCGCTGGGTCCGATGCTCCGGGGCCGGATCTTTCCGGCCATTCTAGCCGTCAGCCGGGGTACGGCGTCGTCAGGAGTCCGATCAGCGTCCGGAGGCCGCTCACGTAATGGCCCATCCGCATGTTCTCGTCGAACGTGTGCTGGTTGTTGTCGGGGTTGACGAGGGGAACGATGACGAAGGGGGCGTGAAGCGGGGTCACGATCCTGGCCGTGGGGACGGTCCCCCCCAGGACGCGGATCCGAACGGGCCGGGCCGAAGGACCGCTCTCCTTCCACGCCTCTGCGAGCGCCGAGGTGACCCACCCCCCGATCGGCGAGTCCACCGGCTGCCGGGCCGCCTCCTCGGCGGGGCCGGCCTTGAGGCGCGCGAGTTTCGGGTAGCGGGCCCGCTCCTCGTCCGTCGGCTCTCCGCTCGTGAGATGGAATCCCTGGCTTTCGACGTAGCTGCCCAGGAGGCCGAGGAGGTACTCCGCGTCGGACTCGACGGTCGTACGCAGGTCCAGCTCGGCCACGGCCTGATGGGGGACGATGTTCGCCGCCTTCGCGCCGGTGGCGCCGGCCGCCAGGCCGCGCACGTTGAGCGACGGGTACTGGAGGGATTCCTGATAGTTCGCGCCGACCTTGTCCGGCGCGGCGATGCCGACCCGCTTCAGGAGCGCCGCGTCGTCGTCGGGCGTCTCGGCCAGGAGCTTCCGGTCGGCGTCGGAAAGCACCGTGCGGCTG